>JAXMIV010000057.1:0-6464 GCA_034377045.1 Prosthecobacter sp.
AGTCCCAGCCAGAGGCCATCGAGCGTGAAGGCGGCGCTGGAGAAGTGGCGGCAGGTGTTTTGGAAAACGCGCCTCGTCGCGGGTGCTTCGTACAGATTAACCGGCTCGATGCGTTTTGAGATCGGTCAATCGAGTTTAACCAACCATCAGACATGAACACGTTTTCACGCCGTCAGTTCGTTCAGAATACAGGCATGGCCGCGGCAGCGGTTGCGGCTCCCGCGATTGTCAGAGCCGCCGCCGAGTCGGATAAGATCAACCTGGCCTTCATCGGGCCGGGCGGTATGGGCACGAATCACGTGAAGACGATGTGTCAGCGCAAGGATGTGATCTTCTCGTGGGTTTGCGACGCGGATTCCAAGCGCGCGGAAGCGGCGGCAGCGACGATCCAGCAGATGACGGGGCAAACACCAAAGGTGGCCCGTGACATGCGCAAGGTTTTCGATGACCCGGCCGTTCAGGCCGTCATCATGGCGACGCCAGATCACTGGCACGCACCTGGCGCCATCCTGGCGGCCAATTCGGGCAAGCACGTCTATGTCGAAAAGCCCTGCTCGCATAACCTGCGCGAAGGCAGGCTCATGATCGAGGCGGCTCACAAGAATAAGGTGGTCATGCAGGTCGGCACGCAGAGTCGCAGTACTGCCCACATCATGCAGGCGATTGAGAAACTGCGTTCCGGAATGATCGGTGAGGTGTTGGTGGCCAAGGCCTGGAACAGCCAGCTTCGCGCCAATCAAGGCCGCAAGCCTAACACCGCTCCGCCGCCTAACCTTGATTATGAACTCTGGCTTGGCCCGGTGCCGGAAGTGCCGTTTAAGGAAACCTATCATCCGGCGCACTGGCGCTGGTTTCACCACTTCGGCGCCGGTGATTTTGGCAATGACGGCGTGCATGATATCGACATCGCCAATTGGGGGCTGGGGGTGGAACAGCATCCGAACCGCATTATCGGGCAGGGGAGCAAACTCTTCTTTGATGACGATCAAGAGTGGCCGGACACGTTGTACTGCGGCTTCGAGTACGATCTGCCGGATGGCAAAAAGAAGCAGCTCATCTATGAACAGCGCATTTGGTCGCCCTATGTACAGGAAGGTCACGAAAATGGCTGCGCCTGGTATGGCACCGAGGGCATGATCGTCGGCGGCAAGAAGAGCGGCTGGCAGATATTCGGCAAGCGCAACAAGCTGATCGAGGAGATCAAGGGGGCCTCAGGTCCCGATCTTGCGGCCCATCATGACAACTTCCTGACTTGCATCCGCAGCGGCGCCAAGCCCCACGCTGACATTGAAATCAACCACCGCTCCACATCGCTCTGCCATTTGGGCAACATTGCCTCCCGCACCCGCAGCGCCTTGGTCTTTGACCCAGCCAAGGAGCAATTCATTGGCGGCAATGAGGCTGCAGCGGCCCTTTTAAAGCGGGAGTATCGCGATCATTGGGCGAAGCCCGGTGTCTAAGTATTGCAAAATGCACACCCCAAACGGCCTAACTGACCAAATTTTGTTAAAGGCTCCTGAAATACTGCGATTCTCACAACGTTTTTCAAGACATGACTCCCCTCCGACTCTTTGCGTTGCTGCCCCTGCTGACATTGGTCAGTGCTGTGAAGGCTCCCGCTGCGCCGAACACCTTGGCGGCTGCCCAGCAGATTGATTCGATCCTTCAAGCGGACTGGGCCAAGCACAAGGTGAAAGGTAACCCTCAGGTGGATGAAGCCACTTTCGTGCGCCGCATCTATCTTGATATCATCGGCCGCATCCCGACCACGCGCGAAGCGGAAACGTTTCTGAGCTCCAAGGACACCAACAAGCGCGCCAAGCTGATCGACAAGCTGCTGGCCTCCGAAGGTTATGTGCAGCATGCATTCAATTACTGGGCCGACGTGCTGCGCGCACAGTCGAGCGGCAATCAGGCGGGACAGATCACCGGCGCGGCTTATGTGAGCTTCCTCAAGGACGGCCTGCGCGCTAACAAACCGTATGACAAGCTCGTGCGCGATCTGATCTCCGCGCAAGGCGATGCCTGGGACAACGGCGCTATCGGCTATTACATGCGCGATCGCGGCATGCCGCTGGACAACATGGCCAATACGGCCCGTGTCTTTCTTGGCACCCGCGTCGAGTGCGCCCAGTGTCACAATCATCCGTTCGACAAGTGGACGCAGATGCAGTTCTACCAGATGGCCGCTTTCACCTATCCGGTGCAGACCAATGACTATTATGGCGACGCCGTGCTGGGTGCGCAAAATATCCTGCGCAAGCGGGAGCAGGACGCACGCGACAAATTCAAGATGCCGCCGCAGCCCAAAGGCAAAATAACTGACGCGGAAAAGAAGGCCTATCGCGACAAGCAGGAGCAGATGGGCAAGGAAGCGCGGCTGGCCGGTGAGGCGGTGCGCAAGGAGACTCGGTTTGTCAATGAAGCCTTCAATGATGTGCGCAACTCCCTGCGCTATACCTCCGCGAGCTTCAGCGAGGGCCGCAAAGTGACGCTGCCACATGACTACAAGTATGACGACGCCAAGCCCAAGTCTGCCGTCGCTGCCAAAACGATGTTTGGTCACGAGGCCAACGTCAAGCCGGGTGAAACGCAACTTCAGGCCTATGCCCGCTGGATGGCTTCGCCCGAGAATGAGCGCTTTAACAAGGTCGTCGCCAACCGCCTCTGGAAGCGGGTCTTCGGGCTGGCGCTGATCGAGCCGCTGGATGAACTGATGGACACGAGCGTACCGATGAACCCGGAACTTCAAGCGCAGCTCGAAAAGCTGATCGTGGACCTGAAGTACGACATGAAGGCCTATCTGCGGATTCTTTACACCACCAGCGCCTATCAGCGCCAGGTGACCCGTGAAGAAGTCGCTCCCGGCGTCGTTTACCATTTCACCGGTCCGCTGTTGCGCCGGATGACGGCCGAGCAGCTGTGGGATTCCTTCGTCACCCTCATCAATCCCAATCCGGACATGCCCAACGAGGCCTTCCGTGAACAGCTAACCAAGCGGGTCTTGTCGGCGAAAAAGGTCAGCGATTCGCTGGATTCCCTGACGCCGGAGGAAGTGCTGGCGGGCGCGGAAGTGTCCGGCCGCAAGTACAAGGCCCAGGCTGACCGGGTGCGTGAACTACAGACACAGATCTCCGAAGCGCGGGCCAAGGAGGACAAAGTCACCGTCACCAAGCTCCGGGACGAGTTGAACAAGCTGCAACGTGAGACGCGCTACTCCGTCAACAAAAACATCATTCTCCCCGGCATGCAGAAGCTGGCCGCCAGCGCGGGCGTGGTGCCCACCGTGCTGACCAAGGGCAAGGGTGAAAACAAGGTCGTCGCCGCCACCGGCATGGACATGATGATGGCCGCGTTGGGTGATGGTGGAGATGTCAAAGACAAGATCTTCATCCCCGGCTACGACAAGCCTGAAAAATCCAAGGAGGAGGAGCTGGCTGCGCAGAAGACCCGTGAGGAAGTTTGGAAGGACGAAGCCGAATTCTTTGGCATCCCGGAGAAATCCCAGCGGGATTATTTTCGTGCTCGCAGCTCCCAAATCCGCAACTGGGTGCGCTCCGCCGAAATCGACAGCCCGGCGCCGCGCGGCCACTACCTGCGTGAGTTCGGCCAGAGCGATCGTGAAATCATCGAGAACGCCAACAACGAGGCGAGCGTGCCTCAGGCGCTCGCCATGATGAACGGCCAGCTTCTGCCGCAGATCCTGGATCGGTTCAGCCAGCTCATGCTCACCGTGAACAAGGCTCAGTATCCTGATGACAAGGTTGAAGCCGTTTATAAGACCATCCTTGGCCGCAAAGCCACTGCTCGTGAGAAGGAAGTCTGGCTGAAAGCCCAGGACCAGGGTCTGACCGGCACCGAAGACCTCATCTACGCCCTGCTTAACACCCAGCAGTTCATTTTCGTCCAATAAACCAAGTCATTCAGTCCATCCCCATTCAACCCTCAGTCCCGTTATCCCCATGAAAACCGAACTCCAGTCCAAACTGCATCGCAGCGGTGAGTTGTCCCGCCGCCAATTCGCCGCCCGCACTGCCAGCAGTCTGCTGGGGGTCGGACTTCTGCCCAGCGTCTTCACCTCGAAGGCGCAGGCTGCTTTTGAGAATTCCTCGAAGCTCAAGCAGGTGGCCACGGCCAAAAACGTCATTTATCTGTACATGTCCGGTGGTCAGACACACCTGGACACCTGGGATCCGAAGGAAGGCGTGGAAACCGCTGGCCCCACCAAGCCGATCAAAACCAGCGCTGACGGTGTCCGCATTTCCGAATATCTGCCGCTGACCGCGCAGCAGATGCATCACGCCTGCGTCATCAACAGCCTCAGTTCCACCCAGGGCGCGCATGAGCAGGGGAACTACATGATGCACACCAGCTACGAATTGCGCGGCACGATCCGCCATCCGGCCATGGGTGCCTGGCTCAATGTCTTCCAGGGCGGTGGCAACAGCACGCTGCCAAACTTTGTCTTTGTCGGCAATGACAGCCGCCATCCTGGCTCCGGTTTCTTCCCGGCCCAGTTCAGCCCCTTGTACGTCAACAATCCCGAGAACGGCCTGAAGAACGTCAAGCTCCAGCCGGGTCTCACCGAAGACCGGTTCATGAAGCGCATGGGCCTGGCCGACGAACTCGACAAAGACTTCCGCGCCACCTTCCCCCACCGCAATGTCAAGGCCTACAGTGACATGTATGATGACGCCATGGCCATGATGAAGTCTGAAGATCTGAAGGCCTTCGACCTGACGGAGGAATCCGAGGAACTGCGCAAGGGTTATGGCAAGGAAGCCTTCGGTCAGGGTTGCCTGCTCGCCCGCCGCCTAGTGGAACGCGGAGTGCGGTTCGTCGAAGTCAGCCTCGGCGGCTGGGACACCCACAACGCCAACTTCGTCCGCGTACCGGAACTTTGCGACACGCTGGACAAGGGCCTCTCCGCCCTGCTCCAGGATCTCAACGCCCGCGGCCTGCTCAAGGAAACTCTCGTGGTTCTCACCTCCGAGTTCGGCCGCACGCCAGACATCAACCAGAACGTCGGCCGTGACCACTATCCGAAGGCTTTCTCCGCCGTCATAGCCGGTGGCGGCATCGCCGGCGGCCAAACGTATGGCAAGACCGACAAGGAAGGCCGCGAGGTCGCCGAGAACAAGGTCCAGATCTCTGATTTCAACGCCACCATCGCCTATGCGCTGGGTCTGCCGCTGGATCAGATCATCTACAGTCCCAGCAAGCGCCCCTTCACCATCGCGGACAAGGGGCAGCCAATTACCAGCATTTTTGCGTAGTTGCACAGGTCGGGTGGTTTCGATGGGTTTTGAGGCGGTCCCTTCCGGGGACCGCCTCTCCTGTTTGAGGGGGGCGCGCAGGGAGGTACATAGTCGTTCGTCCTGCTGCGAATTGGGGTATGTGAAGAAATCCACGGGAAAAGCCCAAATGCGTGCCGCTTTGCCCACGGCGGCCCGCAAGATCTAAAGTTTTCTCTGAGCTGCTTGGCAGAGCATCGGACGCTTGAAAGGCAAGCTATCACCAGTCGCTCTGTCGTGAACTGCTGTGACACGGGGCGCGGCATGAGGCGGCGGAATCGACACCGGGCGGTTGAAATGCAGGCGAAGCTGCTCAGGGGTAATTTGTTTTACAAGCCTCGTAATAATGTGTTGTAAATCATTCATCATCAACGATAAGAACCTTGAAAACCGAATTGGAGCGTGCTCAAGAGGCCTCCCTTCAACGCCACAAGTTTCGTCCGCTCCCGTGACGGAATCGTCGCGTTCCACATTGAATATCGGGGCGTTCCACAGAATTCGCGCCATGGACCCAGGGTTCGTTGTAGATTCGCCTTGCGACTTTTAGGCTGAGGCTGAGAGCAGCCAGGCATAAGCCAATCTCAACCTTTGCCGCAGGTTGTGAATAACCTGTGAATTGTCTCCCAATATTTATCGGGCATTTGCGAAAAGATCCTTCGGTGCGCGGCAGGCTTAGCTTGCGCTGGCGTTCCCCCACCTTCCTTGCTTAACCTGGGTCATGAAAAAATGGCGCGTAGCGGGCATCAACTTCGATCATTTCCACATGGGCGATCTACTCCGGCAGACTTTTGAACATCCGGACGCGGAAATCGTGGGAATCGCCGACGAGCAGCCAGAGCGCATGGCGGAGGCCGCGAAGAAGTTCGGTCTGGGCACGGACCAAGTCTTCACCGACTACCGCCAGTGTCTCGACCAGACCCGCCCGGATCTGGTCATCCTTTGCCCGGCGGCTTCCCGGCATGGCGAGTGGGTGGCAAAGGTTGCCCCCTACGGCACCCACATCATCATGGAAAAGCCCTTTGCCGCCACGCTGACCGAGGCGGACGCGATGGTCCAGGCCATGCAGCCCACCGGCAAAATGCTCGCCGTCAATTGGCCTCTCGTCTGGGATGCCGGTCAGCAGACCGCCCACCGCCTCATTCAAGAGGCCGTCATTGGCGAGGTGCGGGA
>JAXMIV010000058.1:0-6088 GCA_034377045.1 Prosthecobacter sp.
ATGGCGGTTCTCGGAGTGTTTAACCTGCTGGTCGGCAAGAGCAAGGGCGATGCCTGCTGCGGGCACGATCACGATCACGATCATGGGCACGGCCATGACCATGACCATGACCATGAGCACAGCCACGAATGCGGCCACGATCATGGGCACGTCCACACCCATGACTGCGGGCACGATCACGGACATGACCATGCTCCCGCACACACTCCCGCTCCCGCTCATACCCATGAACACGGTCATGAATGTTGCGGGCATGATCACGATCATGACCACAGCCACGCGCCTGCGATGGCGGCTCACGATCATGAAGACGAGCACGAAGAGCACGCCCATTCGCACTGCATCCTGAGCAGCCCGCGCTGGTTCAATCAGTCTTCGGCGATCCTGGTGCTCCTGGCGCCTCTGGCTCTCGCGGCCGCGTATAGCCCGGACCAGTTCAGCGCGAAGGCGGTGATGAACAAGAATCTGTACAACCCCACCTATGGAGTGGGCGCGCGCGCCGAGCAATTCTCACTGCGCACGGATGACAAAGGCAAGATCCCCGCCGCCAAACCTGCCCCGGCACGGGCTCCCGCCGTGGTCGATATGCCACCGCCGGCGGACAACTCCAGCAAGGTGCCAGGCGCGCCCGGACCAGCCACCGCCGCCGCAGTCGCGCAGACTCCGGCGACACCGCCCGGGGCCGCCAAAACGCAGAGCTACGGCAGCTTCACTTTGGCCGATCTTGAAGCGCAAATCCCACGCAACAAAAACGGCAATTTCGAGCTCAACGTTCCCGAGATCTACTACACCGCCGGCGATGCCGAGGTGCAAAAAGCCATCGCCGGTCAAACCATCGAAACCGTCGCCCAGGTGTTGCCGGAGAAGGTCAACAATGCGAACGGTCATCGGCTGCGCGTTTTCCGCCTGCTGGTGCAGTGCTGCGCGGCAGATGCGCGGCCCTATTCCGTGCCGGTGGATTTTGGCAAAAAAGCTCCGGAAATCAAAGACATGACCTGGGTCAGAGTCACTGGCAAATTAACTTACGCCAAGGAAGGTGACCAAATCGTCCCCATCATCCAAGCAACCGGCCTTGAAGAAACCACGGCGCCGGCGGATGCGATGATTTATTGAGGCCTGTTTGCGATTCGGCCAAGGTGATAGACTGTGCGCACCATGAAGACGCTGGACGAACTGCCCATCAAGATAGATCGGGAGAAGATCGCGCAGTTCTGTCGGGAACGCGGGATTCGGAAGATGAGCCTGTTTGGCTCGCTCGTGCGAGACGACTTCGACCCAGAGCGGAGTGATGTGGACGTACTGGTTGAGTTCCTGCCAGGGCAGACGCCGGCGTGGGAATTCTTTGGCTGGGGCGAGGATCTGGAGCCAATTTTTGGTCGCAAGGTGGACCTCATGACCCGGGTGGACAAGTATGTGTGGCCGTTCGTGAAACGAGATTTGACGCCGATCTATGAGCAAGCATGACCCCAGAGTGACGCTGCAGCAGCTCCGGGACATCGCACGAGAGGCGGCAGACATTTGCCAGGGGCTGACGTTGGAGCAACTCCAGGCGGACCGTATCCGGACGCTGGCGCTGGAGCGCTGCTTTGAGATTGTCGGTGAGGCGATCAAGCGCCTGCCGGACGACCTGCGCGACCGCTATGCCCAGCATGACTGGCGTGGCGCGGCAGGCATGAGAGACAGGATCGCGCACGGTTACGAGTGGGTAGACCATGAGATGCTATGGAAAGCGGTGCATGAGCGGTTTCCTGGACTCTTTGCGACGATCGACCAAATGCTCACCGACCTAGGTGGCGAACTTCCGACCGAGGAGCAACCACCGCGCACATGAATGCCTTTAAGAAATCCATTCCGCAGACTTATTAACTCAGCCTCCATAACCAACCATGTTCACCAAACTCCTCGCTCCCCTGGCCTGCTTCGGGCTTTTGCTCAGTTTTGGCTTCGCCGCACCGGCTGCCAAGAAGACACGCATTCTGTTCTTTACCAAATCCAGCGGCTTCGAGCACAGCGTCATTTCCTGGAAGACCGGCGAGCCCAGCTACGCGGAGAAAATTTTGTTAGACCTGGGAGCCAGGCACGGTTGGGAGTTTGAGTTTTCCAAGGACGGTTCGAAGTTTGGCAAAGACTACCTGGCGCAGTTCGACGCGGTCTTCTTCTACACCACCGGCAATCTCCTCGAACCCGGCACGGATGGCCAGCCGCCGATGACCGCGGAAGGCAAGCAGGCACTCTTTGATTTCGTCCGCGCGGGTAAGGGCTTCATCGGCACCCACTCCGCCAGCGATACCTTTCACACGGACAACGAGTCGAAGAAAGGCCCGGAGCGTTACCTGAATCACGGCGACAAAGCGGATGCTTATGTGCGTTTCCTCGGCGCGGAGTTCATCAAGCACGGCGCGCAGCAGCCGGCGAAAAATACGGTGATCAATCCCAAGTTTCCCGGCTTCGAAAAGGCCGGCACCGAGTATTCCTTTCCCGAAGAATGGTACTCGCTCAAAGATTTCTCGCCGGACATCCACGTGCTGACGGTGATTGATGCCCCGGCCATGAAGGGCGATGAGTACAAGCGCCCGCCTTTTCCCAATACCTGGGCGCGCAAGGAAGGCGCCGGCCGCGTCTGGTACACCGCCATGGGACACCGCGAAGACGTCTGGACCAATCCGCTGTTTCAAGACATCCTGATCGGCGGCATCCGCTGGGCGCTCGGTGAAGTTCAGGCGGATGTGCCGCCTAACCTCAAGGAGGTGGCACCGGAGGCGGGCATCAATCCGCCTTATGTCGAGCCAAAGCCGGCGCCGGCGAAAAAGCCCGTGGCCAAGGTGAAGGCGAAACCCCTGCCGTAGTCGGTGGCGTTTATCAATCCGCCAAGGCCGCCTGCTGCACAAAGGGGCGAGCGATGGTGCCGGTCTCTGTCAGCGTGCGCGTGACGGTGAGATCACGATTTGGCGACTCGGCCACCGTGGAGGTCGTGACCCCCAATCGCGCCGCGACGATCGGCACGCCTGAGGCCAGGGAGTTGATGCGTTTCGTTAATTGCCGTTCACGCCGTATCGAGGAGTCCGTCAGGCTTACCAGACAAAAGACCGCCGGCCGATTCTCCTGCGCCAGGCGGGCGGCTTCTGAAGACAAGGTCTCGGGTGAAAGGGTCACCACCTGGCAATCCATATCTCGCAGCAGCCACTTCAGCCACGGAGAGGCGCAGGCCGCCAGCGGTTCGACGGGCCAGACCATCACGGAAATGGTCGATTCGCGTTTGGCCTCCGGAACCGTATGCAATTCCGATGGCGCAGCTTGTTCGGGCTCCTTCTCTTTGTCTTCCTTTTCTTCCCGCTTCGCGGCTTCGGCCAGCATCTGCTCGAAGATGCGTTCCAGCGTGGCAGCGATCCGTGGCTCATCTTCCGGCTCCAGCAGCCCGGCAGTTTGATCACGCGCCGCCAGAGCCAAAGCTGGGACTAACAAATGATTGATTGTCGCTTCGATGTCCTCTTCGCGTACGGCCTTCTTCGCCATGTCCATGGCTTCCATCTGATCATCCGCCAGCAGGCGTTGGTAAAATCGGAAATGCGCATCAAGCACCGGCATGTCACTCAGCAGCCGCGCAAAAATGGAGAACGCGGGAATGTATTGGCCCAGCACCACCAGGCACACCGTCAGCGGCGTCGCGAGCACGAGCCCGACCGGACCCCAAAGGAACGTCCACGCCACCGCCGCCATGATCAGGCCCACTTCCGAGAGGCCCAGGCGTGAGCCGTACAGCCACGGCTCGAGGACATTGTTGCTCAGCAGTTCCAGGCCGAGAATGAGGCCGCCCACCCACAGCGGCTGCACCCAGCCGTCGGACGTGATCAAACTGAAAAGCACCGGCAACGCCCCACCGATCACCGGGCCGACATAGGGCAGGTAACGAAACAGACCCGCGCACAGCCCCCACAGCGCCGCATAAGGCAGACCGATGAAGTAAAGACCCACCGCGAAGACCAGCCCGTATGAGCCATTGAGCACCATTTGAATGAGCAAATAACGGCTGATGCGGTGGCCGGCGTCATCGCAGGCGCGGGTCGCGGCCGAAAGATTCTGATGCCCGGAAAAGGAAATGATGCGGCTGCGCAAATCATCCCAACGCAAAAGCATCAATACCACGAGGATCAGTACCAGCGCCGCCGTCGTCAGCGGATCGACAATGGGCAGTAACGCGGCGACCCCTTCAAAATCGATCAACTTTTGCGGCGTCGTAAGGTAAACGGGAATTGGTTGGACCGGCTGTTGCACCTGGAGACCGCCGTCGTGGGCTTCAGAGACGGCAGCGCCGCCGCTACTGTCCTTGTTCAATTCCGCCGCCAGACTCTCCATCGTTCCCTGAATGCGCTCCACCGCGCCACCCTTCAGCATCCCGCGCACGGACCGCACTTTCGCGGCGATGTTGTTCCGATACCCCGGCAAATCATTGCTCAGGCTCGCCAGTTGGGCGCCAATGAGCCAGGCAAGGCACCCCAGAATGCTACAGGCCAGCGTCACCGCCGTGATCACCGCCAGCGCCCGCGGAATGAAACACCGCTGCAGCAGCCGCACCACCGGCTTCAGCGTAAAGCTCAGCAGAATCGCCAAGGCCAGCGGAATCGCCACCACCCGCCCCCAGAATAGCAGCGCCGCGAGCAGGCAAAAGGTCAGCAGTTTCGCCGCGAAATTCACAGAACCAGCCGACCCCAGCGGCGAGGGAAAATCATTCCCTGCGGCTGAAGTGGCAGGTGCCAAAGTGGGTTCGGGCATAGATCCGGTCTAGAGATCTTCAATGAAAGCACGCAGCTTTTCCTTCGCTTCGCCCGTGCGCTCCTGCAGACGGCCCAGGAGTTCATCCTCCTTGCCTTCTTCAAACACCAGATCGTTGTCGGTCAGCACGCCATACTTCTGCTTCAGCTTGCCCTTGATCTGGTTCCAGTTGCCTTTGATTTGGAGTTGCGTCATATCGGTAGTGGGTTGGTAAGAGGAGATCATTCTCCCTCCCTCCGGCCCTTGCGCGATGCGTGCCACACGGGACTGACGGACAGTGCGTTGGAGGACTCGGACCTGCCAAGCAGAGTGCATGGCTGAAGACTCCTTCGCCATGCGTTTTGCACACTTCCCGAGGCAAGGAAGGCGGCAGCCAGTCAATTATCGCGACTTACGTCTCACTTTTGGGACGTTTGGGGAGATTCGCACGGCGTTTTGCTATCTGGTCGAACACAAATTCAGCGGTCTCACGAGCTTCTGTCGGAATGTTGAGAAGCATTTGCCGATCTCCGACTTGATGTGCTTCAACGGCAGAAAACCACGGTAGCAGACATATGTCACTACGTTCTGCTCGGAGGAACTCAATGAAGGCTTCACCGTATCCCAGGTTTAGGAGAACAGCGCTCGCACGGAACCAGTCGTCTTGGGAATTGGGAGGCAAGCCGCCGTCGCCTAGTTCGGCCAAGGCCTCGCGCAACGAGTCGGTGGCTTGCCCCCAGTTTTCCTCATAGGCAGCAAACAAGGCGGCCTGAAGAATTCTACTGTCTTTCCACCGATCCGGCTGTTTGATTTCAGCCAGAACGGATCGTGCGGCCTTGAAATCAAGCCTGTAGTCCCGAAGAAGAAAAGCTAGGTTGTATCGCGGCGCATCTTCATTTGGATCAAGTTCAAGCGCTTTTCGGAACGCAGCTTCCGCCGAATCCAAATCGTTAAGGTAGTCGAACTTCACATTTCCAAGGCCATTCCAGTAACCTGCATTCGCAGGATCAAATTGGACAGCTCGTTCGTTTGCTTCAAGCGCATCGGCGCCACGACCGAAATGAAGCGCATAAAGTGTGCCGATGTTAAACCAAGCCAGCCCAAGTTTTGGATCAATCTCCAAAGCTTTACGGTAAGCAGCCTCCGCGTCGGTCAATCGGTTCAGGTACCTCATCATCATCACACCCAGCATGGTCCAAGCTACCGGTTCATTGAATTTATCGATGGCTGTTCGATAAGCGTTTTCAGCTTCATCATAACGCTTCAAATGTCCGCTCAGTAGGTTCCCAAGACCGATCCATGTGTCCGCCTCGTCTTCACCATCTTCGATAACACGCCG
>JAXMIV010000059.1:0-3476 GCA_034377045.1 Prosthecobacter sp.
TAGTCCTGGAACCAATGGAGTGGGGAAAAGCCGCTGCCAAAGCCATGAGCATGGGCGGGCATCTTGCGACGATCAATAGCAGGGACGAGGAGGAGTGGGTTAAGAGGACTTTCCGTCCTTTGGTTGCCAACAACGACTCGCTCCTGCTTGGCGGCCAGCGCAAGACCTTGGACGGATCTTGGGAGTGGCTTACCGGTGAGCCGTTCACCTATAGGGATTGGGGCGGTGGCTGGCCCGACGACAACTCTCAGGGGAGCATGGTTCTCGCCCTGCATCTCCCAGCAAATCACACGGGCTGGGACGACATCGACCATGGCAAGAAAGCTCCCTTCCTGGTGGAATGGGATGAATTCGGCAACACACCGCCGGGCCTCACGCCCAAGGAGATCGTCGATCTTCTCGCGCAGGTGGAAGTGCCGCGTGATGCCGTTAAAGGCCGCTGGAAAAAGGTGCCCACTGGAATCGAGGTCGAAAAGGCCGCTGGACCCGCGATGCTGGAATTCAATTACGAGCCGCCGGAAGAATACGATTTCATCATGGAGTTTACCCCGAAGGGGGAAGGCAGTGATGTGAATCAGTTTCTGTCTGCTCAAGATCGGTCCTTTGCCTGGAAGTTAGACTTGGGTGGTAACAGTGGACTTTACGGATTCGATCTGCTCGACGGCAAGGATCTTTATGGCAGAAAGGAAGCCGCGGCGAAGGTGGACAAGCCGCTGCGAACCGGGCAGCGGTACCGCTCTGAAAGTCAGGTGCGCACGGATGGGCTGCGGGCCTTGGTGGATGGCGAAGAAGTGGTGAATTGGCGCGGCGATTTCAAGCGGTTGAGCCTGGAGGACGATTTCACCCTGCGTAATTTCCGTCATCTCGGAGTGGGCAGTTGGGGGCGCAGCGTGGCATTCCACCACGCGGAGGTGAGGGTCGTGACTGCGGGAACGAGTACACCCAAAGAGACGGTCGCTCCGGTCCTGGCTTCCATAGGTGTGCCCTCGAAGCCCGAGCCGATGCCTGCCGTGACCACCTCTGTGGTTGTAATCCCGGGAACTCCTCGCGATCCCCGCCTCGCTCAATTGGAAACAGGATTTCAAGCGCGCTTTGATTCGGATGTGCAGAAGCCCTATCTCGCTGCCGTGGCGTCCTTGAACCAGAGTTACATCAACAGCGGCATCGCCCGCGCCCGCGCCGCCGCCCAGGCCCGCGGCGATCCGAATGAAGTAGCCGCGTTCGATGCCGAAAAGGCGCTCATTGAAGGCGGCGGTTCATTGCCCGCCACGGACGCTGCCGGCCTGCCTGCCGATCTCTTGCAACTGCGCAAAACCTATCGTGAATCGCTGGCCAGGCATGCGGTGGATCGTGCGGCGAAGGCCGCGCCGCTCTATGCGATTTATGTGCGGGCTCTCGATGTTTACGTGGTTGAATTGACCAAGGCGAATCGCATTGACGATGCGCAACGGGTGAAGCAGTTGCGTGATGAGATTGCCGAGAAAGGCGCTCGGCAAGCGGAGCCTGGAGCCGCGATCGCGGCGGCGGGTGGCGCATTGACCTTGTTTGATGGCAAGAGTCTCGAAGGCTGGAAGAGCGTCGGCGACTCCGCGGCCTTCACCGTGGCTGATGGCATGCTCAAAGCCAGCGGCGGCAAGGCGAACTTGTATTATGTCGGACAGGGATCGCAACCGCCGGCGTGGAAGGATTTCGACCTAACATTAAAGGTGAAAACCGGCGGCAAGGCAAATTCCGGCCTGTGGATTCATGCCCCGGCCGTCGCGAGTGGGAGTGGTTCAGTGGCCCTGGAGGTGCAGATCGCGAATGGCAACGCTGATTCCGAGAAGACCGGCAGCCTGTGGAGCGTGAAGGCGGTGAGGGAAATGATCGTGAAGGATGACGAGTGGTTCGATCTGCGCGTCACAGTCAAGGGGATGAGGGTGACGATCTACATCAACGACAAGGAGGTCAATGACTGGACCCAGCCGACGCAATGGGAACCCCCGGCGAAGATCCCCAACGCCCGCCTCGGCGAAGGCACCATCGGCCTGCAAAGCAACGGTGGCCAAGTCTGGTTCAAGGACATTCAGATCAAGGTGGGGTGAAGGGTCGAGTTGATGGTTGATGGGTTGATAGGCGTGGGCTGGCGCGGTCAGGTAGTTGGATGGTCTCGACGCCTGCGATCCATTCTTTCGTCCCTGCCGGGACTCGGTTTCTATGACGGGTGCACGGGCCTACTTGCTTCCCCACAGCTAAAGCAGTGGGCTATTTCCTTTCGCCTCCGAGGCTAGGGGAATGCTCTTTTAGAACAAATCCGGCTGCCCAGTCAGGGGCGGGATCATGCCGAGCTTGCGATACGCTGCGGGCATGGCGACGCGGCCTCTGGGGGTGCGTTTGATGAAGCCTTGCATGACCAGGTAGGGCTCGTGGACGTCTTCGAGCGTGGAGGCGTCTTCGCCGACGGCGACGGCGACGCTGTTGAGGCCGACGGGGCCGCCGTCGAATTTGTGGATGAGGGCTTCGAGGAAGCGTTTGTCCATTTCGTCGAGGCCGGTCTCGTCGATGTCGCGCATGGTGAGGGCCTGGCTGGCGACGGTTTCGGTGACGATGCTTTGGGCTTTGACCTGGGAGTAGTCGCGCACCCAGCGGAGGAGGTGGTTGGCGATGCGCGGGGTGCCGCGGGAGCGGCGGGCGATCTCATGGGCACCGCCGGGCTCGATGGGCACGTTCATGAGGCGGGCGGAGCGGGTGATGATGTGCTGGAGTTCTTCGACGGTGTAGTAGTCGAGGCGGTTGGGGATGCCGAAGCGGCTGCGCATGGGCGCGGTGAGCATGCCGGCGCGGGTGGTGGCGCCAACTAACGTAAACGGCGGCAGGTCGATGCGGATGGTGCGGGCCTTGGGACCCTGGTCGATGATGATGTCGAGCCGGAAGTCTTCGATGGCGGGGTAGAGGTATTCTTCGATGCTCGGGTGCAGACGGTGGATTTCGTCGATGAAGAGGATGTCGCGGGCCTGGAGGTTGGTGAGGATGCCGGCGAGGTCACCGGCGCGTTCAATCTGCGGGCCGCTGGTGTTGTGCAGGCGAGAGCCGACGGCGCTGGCGATGAGGTTGGCGAGGGTGGTCTTGCCCAAGCCCGGGGGGCCGCAGAGGAGGACGTGGTCGAGGGATTCGCCGCGCATTTTGGCGGCTTCGACCATGACGAGGAGCTGCTCCTTCACCTTGGTCTGGCCGTGGAACTCCGAAAAATCGACCGGGCGCAGGGCGAGATCGAAGGGTGAGTCGGGTTCGTTGATGGCAGGGTCCACTGGGATGAATAGGAGCGCGGAGAGGGTTCTCCGCAACATTTGTCGGGGGATTGCCGTCACTTAGACATGAACCGTCTCCCGACCGCGGCAGTTTGGCTGGCCTGTGCCGGCTCCCTTTTTGCGCAACCTGCGACCCTGCCGAACAGGGCTCCGTTGGAGCCGAACCCCGTTTTCTCCGCCACGATGGTG
>JAXMIV010000060.1:0-2922 GCA_034377045.1 Prosthecobacter sp.
GGCACTTGCGTTCGCGGCGATGGCGCAGGGGCAGGCTGCGGCGGCGGGGAATCCGCTGGCGTTGCTGCGGCCGCATCATTTGCCGAGGGCGAAGAGGATCATCTTTCTGTTCATGCAGGGCGGGGTGAGCCATGTGGACTCGTTTGATTACAAGCCGAATCTGATCCGCGACAACAATAAGATCATGGATGTGGCGGATGCGCGCACCATCGCCAAGACGGGGAAGGGCGCGCCGCAGCGGATGATGAAGCCGCTGTGGGAATTCAAGCAGCATGGGGAGACGGGACGCTGGGCTTCGGATCTGTTTCCGAACGTCAATCGGCACGTCGACGACCTCTGCTTTTTGCACGGGATGCATACGGAAGGGGTCGCGCACGGGCCGGCGACGCTGTTTTTGCATACGGGCACGACGAGTGCGATCCGGCCGAGCATGGGTTCCTGGGTGACTTATGGGTTGGGTTCGGAGAATGAGAATCTGCCGGCCTTTGTGACGCTGAGCCCCAGTCTTGGCAACGGCGGGCCGCGCAATTATGGCAATGCGTTTCTGCCCGCGCTTTATCAGGGCACACCTTTGGGACGCAGCGGCGTGCCGGCGACGGAGGCGACGATCAAGAACATCGCGAATGCGACCTGGAATGGGGAGCAGCAGCGCCGGCAGTATGAATTTCTGGGGGCGCTGAATGCGCAGCAAAAGACGCGGTCGATGCCGGGCGATACGGAGATGGAAGCGGTGATTCAGAGTTATGAACTCGCCTGGCGGTTGCAGAACAAGGCGCCCGGCGCGCTTGATCTTTCGACGGAGTCCGAAGCGACGCAGAAGTTGTATGGCATCGGCGAAAAGACGACCGACAATTTTGGCCGCCAGTGCCTGATGGCGCGGCGGTTGGCCGAACAAGGAGTTCGGTACATCCAGGTGAATTACGGTGATAATTCCAACAATCCGGCCTGGGATCAGCACAGCAATCTGCCAAAGCATGGGGAACATGCGGCGGCGGTGGACAAGCCGATTGCCGGCTTGCTGACGGATCTGAAGCAGCGCGGGCTGCTGGAGGATACCATCGTCTGGTGGGGCGGCGAGTTTGGCCGCACGCCTTATGCCGAGCGCAACGGCACGGGCCGCGACCACAATCCGAACGGATTCACGGTCTGGCTCGCCGGCGGCGGTCTGAAGGCAGGCTTTGCCCATGGCGCCACGGATGACTACGGGCATTTCGCGGTCGACGGCAAGGTGCACATGCATGATCTGCACGCGACGTTGCTGCACTTGTTAGGCCTGGATCATGAACGCCTGACGTTTAAGTATGCGGGCCGCAATTTCCGGCTGACGGATGTGCAGGGACATGTGGTGAAGGAGATCTTGGCGTGACGGGGATTTTGACATAAGATTTGCCGACAAAAAATGGGGACAGAAGATTTTCTGTCCGCAAATTTTATGTCATAGGGATGGAGTCGAGAGAACGGTTTTAGCGAAACAGGGCTCCGAGCTTTCGCCCTAGCAAGAGGGCGGCGCCGATGATGGTGATGGTTAGGAAGACCATGGCCCAGGTGCCGAGGGCGGAGGCGAGGTTGGGACCGTTGCCGAGGCCGAGGATGAGGGTGTAGATGGCTTTGGTGATGGGGAAGTGGCCGGCCTGCTGGGCGAGGATCATGGAGTCGCTGACTTCGAGCATGGAAAAGGCAAAAGCCAGCAAACCGCCGGCGATGAGATGAGGAACGACGAGAGGAAGGGTGATGCGTTCCATGACGCGCTGTGGCGTCGCGCCGAGGCTTTGCGCGGCCTCTTCGAGGACGGGGCTGATTTGTTGAAGGCCGGCGGTGGCGGAGCGCACGACATACGGCACGCGGCGGACGGCATAGGCGATGACCAGAATGAGGACTGGGTCTTCACCGCGAATCAACCAGTCGAAGGGCTGTCCCGGCCGGGTCATGGCGAGGTAACCGAAGGCAATCACGACGCCTGGCACCGCCAGTGGCAGCATGGCCATGGCATCGAGGAGATGGCGGCCGGCAAAACGCGTGCGCACGTTGATGTGAGCTACGGCAATGCCTAACACTAAAGCGATCATCATGGCGATGCCGGAATACTTGAGGCTGTTGGTGATGGAACTCAGCGTCAGTTCATGCCCAAGCGCGGCATGATAGTGGTCGAGCGTCCAGGCCTTGGGCAGCGCGGTGGCGTACCAGTCCTTGGCAAAACTCAGGAGCACCACGCCGGCATGCGGGATCACGGCGAGCAGGGTGACGAAGGCGAAAGCGGCGATGCACAGCAGGTTTCCCGTCCGCGTCAGGGGAATCGGCTCCCGCCCCGTGGCCGCGCGGCTGCTATCGAGCGCGGTCGCGCCGCCAAAGAATACCTTGCTCAGGGTGTAGAGGAGAGTGCTGAACAGCAGCAGCACGACGACCAGCGCGTAAGGGAAGGGGTTGTCACTCAGGTCATTGAGAGAGCGGAAGATCTGTACGGCCGTGACACGATCGAAATCAAAGACGAGGGGCACGCCCAGCTCCGTGAATGACCAGATGAAGACCAGGGTGCCGCCGGCAAAGAGACCGGGCATGATCAGCGGCAACGTCACTCGCCAGTGGCGTTGCAGCGGCGGGCAACCGAGATTCGCCGCGGCTTCCTCCATGGCGGGATCAAGTTTGGTCAGAGCCGCGGCGACATTGAGGTAGAGGATCGGATAAAGGTGCAGAATCTCCATGATGACGATGCCGAGCATTTGCCCTTCACCCAACCAATCCACCGGATGCTGCCGGTTCATCAGGCCCAAAGCCATCAGGACACTGTTGAACGCTCCCGCTTGTCCGAGAATGGCCTTCACACCGATGGCGCCCACGAACGGCGGCAGCACCAAGGGCACCAGGACGAGGCTGTTGAGCAGCGTCTTGCCGCTGAACTGGAAGCGCGTGTACAGCACCGCCAAG
>JAXMIV010000061.1:0-3088 GCA_034377045.1 Prosthecobacter sp.
GCGAAGGTGGACGGGCGGGGCGTGATAGTGGGGCGGCCGTGCATTGAGTGGGTGAAGCCGGATAAGTTCGTTTATGACCAGGAGAAGAATGGAACGTTTGCGTTCATTCGGCCGAACAAGGAGGTCATTCAGCCGGGCAGCATCGAGACGGATGGGGGCAGCATTCCGCGGCTGCTGTGGTTTCAGGAGGATTTTTCGCCGTGGACGTATGCGCCGGCCTACGTGATCCACGATTGGATGTACGAGGCGCATCGCCGGGGTGTGCCGGCGGGGATTGCTCCGGATGGCAAGCCACTGTTTTATACCAAGGAGCAGGCGGACTGGGTCATGGCGGAGGTGATCAAGAGCCAGATGGAGAAGCCATCGATTTATGAGACGAAAAAGTCGGCGGAGCAACTGCGGCGGATTTACTGGGCGGTAAGCAAGTTTGGCGACACGGCATGGAATGAGAAGGCGCATCCCGTGGATGCATTGCTGAGAGCTCCGGTGATCGGCGATGCCTTGATCAATCTGCCGCTCCTACCGGCGCTGAGCAGCCTGCGGGCGCAAATCACGAAGGTTCCGCGAAAGCCGGAGCAGAAGGGAACGACGACGCCGCAGCCGTAGTCTTTGGGGTTGAGGATAGAAGATTGAAAATGGAGGATTGACGGGCTCAGGGAGAAGGCGTTGACGCAGTCGTGATGGGACGGGTAGCGCCGATCAGGGGCCTAACAATTATTGCAAACTGAAAACTGAAAACTGAAAATTGAGTGCGGACTGCCGAGGTGTGGGACAAGCCGCCCTGCCTTTTAGCTGCGTTTGAGTTTGCCGCTGGCGGTGAGGGGAAGCTCTTGGACCGCGGTGAACAGCAGCGGGATTTTGTAGCCGGCGAGGTGGGCGCGGCAATGGTTGCGCAGGTCCATGGTGGTGGGCGCGCCCTCCGGTGATGGGATGTAGCGGGCAACGGGGACCTCGCCGTAGAGGGGATGGAGGCGGGCTTCGACCAGGGAGCGCTGGACCTTGGGGTGAGTGTCGAGGATGCGTTCGACTTCCTCGGGGAAGACCTTCATGCCGCCGACGTTGATGAGGGTCTTTTTGCGGCCGCAGATGAAGACGCGCCCAGCGGGATCACGGCGGCCGAGATCGCCGGTAGCGAACCAGCCATCACGATCGAGAACTTCCGCCCGTGGCAGCCAGGGATCGAGGTAGGCATCGAACATGCCGGGGCCGCGCAGGCGGATTTCGCCGGGTTCGCCGGGAGGAGGTTCCTGGCCTAACTCGTTATTTAGAGAGCATTCATAGGCGGGCAGTGGCAGACCGATCGATTCGGGCGCCTCGCGGGCGCCGGCCAGGTTCAGCAGAGGCAGGCCGAGTTCGATGATGCCGAGGCCCTGGACGAGATCGAGACCGAAACGCGCATGAAACTTTTCCGCGGTGGCGGCATCGAGTGCGGCAGCGGTGGCGACCGCGAGACGCATGGTGGGCCACTCGGCCACCGGCGGGGCTTCGACGAGCTGACGATAATGAACTGGACTGCCGTACATGACGGTGGCGCGCTGCGTGGCACCGGCGCGCAGGAGGTCTTCGCCCAAATGGGTATCTTCGATGACGGTGGTAGCACCGAAGTAGAGGTAGAGGATGATGGAGACGGCGAAGTGATGCGCCATGGGAAGGACCCAGAGGATGCGATCACCCGGGCCGATTTGCAGGCCTGCATTCGCCCCAGTGATGCGTTCAAGCAGCGATTCGTGGGAGAGCAGGACACCTTTGGATTTGCCGGTGGTGCCGGAACTGAAGCGGATGAAGGCGGGATTGAGGGCTTCAAAGAGATCCGCAGGAAAGGCTGGAGTGCGGGAAGGCAGGCGCATCACCAAAACGGTTTGGGAGCCAACGGTGAGTTGGCCGATGTGTTCGGCCTCGGCGGGGAGCCACATGGCTTGAGCTTCGGGCACCAGCACGGCATCGAGGGCGGTGCGGTGGAGGAGTTCGCGCTTCTCTGCATCGGCCAATTCATCAGGAACCGGCACGAAACAGCAACCGGCGGCGAGGGTGGAGAGCGCCAGGGGGACATAGTCGAGGCAACTGGGAAAATGCACGCCGATGCGCAGGCGGTCAACGCGGCCGGCGGCTCGCGGCAGGAGGAGGCGAAGCACGGCGGCTCTTTCATCGCAATGCGCGAAGAGCTCGGCGTAACTTAAAGTTTGGCCGCCTTGAACGAGGGCGGGATCGGTGGGACAGGCGCGTTCACGAATGGCATCGACAATGCTGAACATCAGATCCTTGGGGGCGGCGAGTGGTTAAAAAGAGGCGACTTCTAGAAAGCCCAAGAGAGACCGATGGTGGCCCCGAGGGAGTTGATGCCTGGATTCGGGGTGGTGGCGCCGCCGTTGGAGAGGTGTTGAAACATGAGGCCGGCGCGCACTTGCAGGGTCTCGCTCAGCGCGACAGCGACGCCGGCGCCGGCGAACCAATTGAGGGTGAAGTCCTGGCCCTGGCCACCGACG
Organism: Prosthecobacter sp.; assembly: GCA_034377045.1. Taxonomy (GTDB): domain Bacteria; phylum Verrucomicrobiota; class Verrucomicrobiia; order Verrucomicrobiales; family Verrucomicrobiaceae; genus Prosthecobacter. The sequence continues at coordinate 2,484 of JAXMIV010000061.1, forward strand.
ACGCCTTGTGAATCGAGCCAGCCGGCGCCGCCGCCGATCTGCCCGTAGAGGGACCAGGCGCCGGAGGCGTTCCACCACTCGATGGAGGGAGCGCCCATGAGGCCGAAGTAATGATTCTCGGGGCCGGTTTCAATCCACTGGCTCAACATGGTCAGCCGATTGCGCACAATCAGCGCGGAACCGTTGTCGAAATGCATACCGAGGAATTCTTTGGAGCGCCAGGAGAGCATGACCGGCACCATTCCGTAATTCAGCGGAGTGTCGCCGCCAACCTTCCACAGGTACCCGGTTTCAAGATCGATAAAGTTTTGGTCCCAGGGCTTGAACCCGGAGAAGGACTGCATCTCCACTGGCGCCGGTGTCTTGCCGTCCTCGGCCGTGACGAGCGTGGCGAAACCCAGAAGGGCGAGACTCAAAATGGAAATTTTCCTGTTCATTAGGCCATCAAGCATCGACTACGGCAGGATGCAAGCCGTGACCCTGCACGAATTTTTTGAATACGATCCCGTGCCCTCCGTCGATTACATGATGCTATGAAAACAATTCTCCGTTTATTGGCGTGCGCTGCCTTGTGCACCGGCGCCCTTACTTCATGTGTCGACCCA
>JAXMIV010000062.1:0-4091 GCA_034377045.1 Prosthecobacter sp.
ACGTGCTGGACTTGTTGAATGGCGTCCTGAAAGGAGGCCTTGCTGATGGTGAACTTCATAAAGACGGGAGTCGGACGGTTTTCTTAACAAACCGGTGGGATTCAGCAAGGATATTGAACGGAAAAAGCACACTGTCTATGAAACTATACAGGACACAGGCTCCCTTTTCGCCTCAAGGCGCGGAAGGAGGCACGCTAAAGGCCGGGGAAAAGGCCCCGAGATACTCCCGCCGCCACCAGTCGCCAGTCTCCCGCCGCGTCTTGAGGTCGGTGAAATGATAGCGGTACAGCCGCGCCCGGATATGGCGAATGTCCTCCTGGGGAAAGGGTGGCGGCTCCAACAGATCCCAGACGGCCTGCTTCTGTTGCAGCAGCGCGGCCAGGAACTCGCCAAACCAGGCCATCGGCGAACCGGGCTGCGCATCCCGTTGCGGCACGTAACCCGGCGACAGGGCCGCAAACCACATCTGCCAGTCCAGCCGCGGCTGATGGGGGGCCGCCCAGCCCGGGGCTCGCTTCAGGTCTCCCGGCTTCCACTTGAACTCCAGCGGCAGCCAGAGGATGCCATCGTCGCTGACTTCCACAATCACCTCCAGCCGTTCCGTCGTCATGTCCTGAAACAGCCCGTAAGCATTGAAGGAGCGCAGCGGCGCGACGGGCCCATAAAGGTGTTCGTGACTCCACGCCGGCAGGTAGCCCTTGTAGCCCGGGATGCGGCCGACCAAAAAACCATCCGCCGCCAGCGAGGTGAGGATCACCACCACCGCGACGGTCACACCGGAAAGAGTCCGCAGCACATACACCCGCCCCTTGTCCAGAACGGCCGCGGGAGCGGCATCCCCTGCCAGGCCGAGCCAGCCTTTGATCCGCCGTGGCCACCACGAATCGTCCAGCAAGGTCAACGCCAGCGCCACGGTCACCAGATTGAAGAAATTGTAGTTTCCAGTCGCGAAAATGGCGGCCATGAAGCTCACAAAGCCCAGACACGCCGCCAGCCTGCCCCAACGTCCCAGAAAGATCGCAAACGGCAGGAGCAATTCGACCCCATACATCCCCCAACAACTGGCGACGTGAAACCCGCCCGGCATTTGCTGCACCCACCAGGACAGCACATGCGGCAACGGCTGCGTTTCGTAGTGATCGAGCAGCGCGGTCATATCCCGCCACACCGGATCGCCGCCGCCAATCTTGACGAAACCCGAGAGCAGCATCAGGCGGAAAGTCAGCCAGTGCAGCAGAAACACCGACCCGCGCGGTGGCGCCGCCGGCACCCGCCAGGTCCACCACTGCCCCGGCGCCAGCCACACCGCCAGCAGTCCCGCCTCCAGCAGCAGCGCATCCCATTGGAAACTCATGAACACGTCCCCCGTCACCACTACCGACAAGTAACCCGCCCACAACAGCAGCAGCAGCCACCGTTGCGCCACACCCGCCATTACCAGCACGGCCAGCACGCAGCCGGCGCCGATCATGAAAAAGGCAAACTCGTCACCGCCATTGAAGTACTGCAGCGTCGGATATTGGTCTAGCAACCAGGTGCCTTTGCTCGCTTCGTAGGCGTGGAGGTTCTGCATCAGCCGCTCCGCCGGCATGATTCCTTCCCTGCCCACCAGTCCCCGATATTGCACGCCCCAGGATACAAACGCGATGAAGTAGATCCCCGCCAGCAACCGCGGAAACAACCAGCGCATGAAACGGTAGGCGGGCAGGTTTGGCATCGTCACCCGCCCATCCTAACCAGTTCGCCGACATTCGTCATCGGTCTCTTGCCTCTTCGCCAAGGTTTTGGACCCGGCGATCGCTGGCTCCCTAATTGCGGGTGCCCACATTTCTCAAGAATGAGAAGAAACTGCCATATTCGACTCTTTTTTCACATTAAGATTCAAACAATTTGAAAAATTACCGCATGTACTGCTAAATTTAGAATTACTATACCTTTCCACCTATGTCTTCCCGTCTCGGCACCCAATTGGCAACAGCCACCGGGAATCTGTTGCGGGAACTCGAGGCACGGCGCGTTTGGCGCAAGCAGGAGGCCATGTCGCCACATTGGTGGGTGATTGTTTCGGCATTGGGTGACTTCCTATTCGCTGGCCTCGCGGCCTATTGTGCCTACCGGTTGCGATTCCACTCTTTCATTCGCGACATTGGGATCTCTGATAACCTATCCACGCGGCAGTACATGGGCCACATGGCCCTCGGCAGTCTAACCATGGTCTTAGCCACCGGCTGGCAGGGCATTTATCATAGCACCGCCCTGCTGCGGAATCGCTGGGTCGCCTCACGCATCGCCAAGGCCGTGCTGCTGTGGACCTTGGGATTCCTCGCCTTAACCCTGGCGCTCAAACTCCAGCCGGCGATCTCCCGCATCTACGTGGCGTTGAATGGGGCTTGCGCCCTCCTCTTTCTCCTCGTGTGGCGGGCGCAGTTCAATCGGTTCCTGCGATCCCCGTCACGCATTGCCGCGCTTCAGCGCCGCACGGTTTTTGTCGGTTGGAATGATGATGCGCACAGGCTTTGGAACACCCTCATCGGTGATCGTGCCCACGCCTTTGACATGATCGGGTGGGTGGATGCCTCCGGCTGGCGGGAAAACACGCAGGCCCCCTCGAACATTCCCTTCCTGGGCTACCTGGAAGAACTCCAGCGCATCATCGCCCGCAATGCCGTGGACATGGTCATCGTCGCTGATCTGCCCCGGCAGCAGTTGGTTGAATTGGCCAACCTGTGCGAACGCGAAATGATCGAGTTCAAACTCGCGCCTTCCGTCTTTCGCATCTTCGTCTCCGGACTGTCACTGGAAACCGTGGCGGGCACGCCGGTTCTGGGCATCAACCGCCTGCCTTTGGACAATACCGTCAACGTCCTGGCCAAGCGTTGCCTCGACATCGCTGGGGCGCTTTTTGGCCTCGCGTTCAGCGTGCCGCTGGTGGCCATCTTCGGCATCCTGGTTTGGCTGGAGTCACCGGGGTCAATCTTCTACCGCCAGCGCCGCTGGGGCATCAACGGCGCGCCCTTTGAAATCATCAAGCTGCGGTCGATGAAGCCCAACGCCGAACATGAGAAAGGCGCCCAATGGTGTACGGCCGATGACCCCCGCCGGCTCCGTGTCGGCGCCTTCATGCGCAAATGGAACATCGACGAAGTGCCACAATTCTGGAATGTGCTGAAAGGTGACATGAGTCTCGTGGGTCCGCGGCCCGAACGCCCGGAACTGATCGCCGCCTTCAAGCATGAGATCCCGCATTACAATGCCCGGCATCACGCCAAGCCGGGCATGACCGGGTGGGCTCAGGTCAAAGGGCTGCGCGGCGACACCGACCTGGCCGAACGCATCAAGTGTGACCTTTGGTACCTGGAGAACTGGAGCCTGCTGCTGGACCTCCAGATCATGTTCCTGACCTTCTTCAAACGCGATAATGCGTATTGAGCCCAACTTGCACACGGCGGCAATTGCTTCAGAGTCGTGGCCGTGTCCGATATCCCGCTCGATTTCGCCTCGCAGCCACACGATGCCTTTTTCAAAGGGGTCTTTCGCCAACCGGAGCAGACAGCAGCGTTTTTTCAAAGTCATCTGCCGCCAGGATTGGCAGCCAGCATCGACTGGAGTTCGCTGAAGCTCCTGCCCGGCAGCTTTGTAGACAGCAGCCTGCGGCAGTCCCACTCCGACCTGCTTTTCGCGGCCAATGTCGGCAGTGACGAGATTCTCCTTTATCTGCTTATTGAGCATCAGACTACGGTGGACGAAGCGATGCCACTGCGGGTGCTGAGCTACATGCTGGAAATCTGGCAGGCGCACGCAAAGAATCACGGCTTGCCTCTCCCACCGCTGCTGCCCTTTGTGCTGCACCAGGGACCGCAGGCGTGGACCGTTTCAACACATTTCGAAGACCTGCTGCGAATGCCGAAAGAGCAGGCCGCAATCCTTTTGCCGCACGTGCCTAAATTCAGCCACGCCCTGCTGGATCTGACACAGTTTGATCCGGCGCAAGAAGAACACCACACGGAGATGCGTACGGTCCTGCAACTGTTGAAGCTGGCGGGAGGCAATAGGCTGCTGGTGTTCGTCATGTGGCTGGCCGATCAGGGAAC
>JAXMIV010000063.1:0-3736 GCA_034377045.1 Prosthecobacter sp.
GCGGCCTTTCGCGTCTGTGAGCAACTGCGCCCGCATCTGGCGACCCTCATGGGAAAGGGCGGTTTTCACGCGCTCGTGATGCGCGCGCTCGTGATGGCCCAAACCGAAGTTGCCTGGCTGCGCACGGTGCAGGTTAATCCGGATGGCTCTTTGAGATTGGAGGGACTTGCGGCGGAAGTTGACCCGAAGGAGGAGGCTGAGGGTGGTGTGATTCTGGTCGCCCAGTTGCTGGGCCTGCTGGTGGCTTTTATCGGCAAAGATTTAACGCTGGGGATGGTGCGCGAAGTGTGGCCGAAACTGTCCCTTAACGATTTGGATTTTAGCAAAGGAGACAAGCAATGAAAAAGCACAATGCCCCAGCTAAACGCAAACTGCCGAAGAAGGTCGTGGGCCAACCGGCTAAAGTCACGATTCGGAAAATGCCGACGGGCGTGCGTGGGCTCGACGAGATCATGGGCGGGGGAATCCCGGAGTTTTCTTTCAACATCATCGCGGGCACGCCTGGTTGCGGCAAAACCACGCTCGCGCATCAGATCGTTTTCGCCAATGCCACGGTGGAGAAACCCGCGCTCTATTTCACCGTCCTGGGCGAACCCGCCATGAAGATGCTGCGTTATCAGCAGCAATATTCCTTCTTCGACGCCTCCAAGTTGGGCAAGGCCATTCGCTTCATCAACCTGGCGGACATCGTGTTGGAGCAGGATTTGGACGCGGTTCTCGCTGAAATTACCAAACAGGTCACGGCCATCGGTCCGAGCTTCGTCGTGGTGGATTCCTTTCGCACGGTGGTGCGCAAAGCGATGAGCAGCGCCAACGAAATGCAGATGCAATCGTTCATCCAGCGCCTCGCCCAGTTCCTGACTAGTTGGGAAGCCACGACTTTTCTAGTCGGCGAATATGCCCAGGAAGAGATCCGTGACAATCCGGTCTTCACCATCGCCGACGGCCTCTTTTGGCTTTCGCAGGTGACGGAGAGAAATTCGGTGTTGCGGAAACTGCAAATCATCAAATTGCGCGGGCAGGCCTCGGTGCCGGGATTGCACACCATCCGCATCAGCGATGGCGGGTTGCAAGCTTTCTCGCGCACGCTGGGATTGGTCGGCAAAAAAATCAATCCGGCGCGGCATCGGCGGCTTTCCATTGGCATTGCCGAGTTAGACAAGATGATGGGTGGGGGCATTCTCGAAGGCGACAGTCTCCTCGTCGCGGGGCCTTCGGGGACGGGAAAATCGGCTTTGGCGACACAATTTATTGCCGAAGGACTGCGCCAGGGGGAACCGGGAATCATGGCGATCTTCGAAGAACGCCCCCAAGGCTACACGGATCGCGCCGACAGTTTTGGTTTGAATTTGAAAAAGCCGCTGGAAAAGGGCAAACTCGAAATCCTGTACCTGCGTCCGCTCGACCTTTCGGTGGATGAAACGATGCAGGAGATTTTGGACGCCATCGAAAGGGTCGGAGCCAAGCGGTTGGTGATCGATTCGCTGGTCGGTTTTGAGATGGCTCTGGCGCCGGGTTTCCGGGCTGATTTTCGCGAGTCGCTGTACCGAATGATCGGCGCCTTGACCGGCGCCGGAGTGACGATTCTCAGCACCGTCGAGGTGGAGGACACCTTTACCTCGCTGCCCTACAGTCACTACACGATTTCGTTTCTTACCGATGACATTATCCGGATGCGTTATGTGGAGATTGACGGCCAACTTCGCAAAGTGATGGTGGTGATCAAGATGCGCGGCGGCAATCACAGCAAAGACATCCGCGAGTATGTCATCACCGACAAAGGCGTGGTGGTCATCCACCCACGGCAAACCGACTATGCGCGGCTGACCACCGGGATTCCGGAGCGCATCGGCCGGCTGGAAGAGGCCGCTCCGGAACCGAAGGCGAAGCAGTAGGGGATTTTAATCCTGTCATTTTGTGATCGCGAAACCACCATCAGCGGCCCAGTCGCGCGACCTGTCGAGGCTCTACCTCGCCGTCATGGAGCACGCGCCTTTGCCGATGGCGACGGTGGAAGGCGCCACGCACATCGTGCGCTTCGTCAACCCCGCCTTTTGCCGCCTAATGGATCAACCGAGGGAAAAACTCCTTGGGAAGCCGATCTCCGAACTGCTGCCGGAGAAGGATGAGTGTGTGACCTTGCTCGACCGCGTCACTCGCACAGGCGAGCCCCAAAGCCACACCGAAGAGGATCAATCGAAACCACATCCGGTCTTTTGGTCTTATACCATGTGGCCGGTGCAGGCGGATGAACTCCTTGTGGGCATCATGATTCAAGTGACCGAGACCGCGCAGGTCCATGGCACGACGGTCGCGATGAACCAGGCGTTGATGCTCAGTTCGCTGCGTCAGCATGAGCTGACCGAAGCAGCGGAAAATTTGAACGTCCAACTGCGTGCGGAGATGGACGAACGCAAACGCACGGAGCAAGAGCTTTCGGAAAAGGCACGGCTGCTCGATCTGAGCAATGACGCCGTCATCGTACACGATCTCGAGGGTAACATCAGTTCGTGGAATAAAGGCGCGGAGCGGCTTTACGGCTGGGCTGCCGAGGAGGTGATTGGGAAACACTGTCACACCTTGCTTCAGACGGAACTTCCACAACCGATGGAGCAAATCGTCGCGCAACTTCAAAAAGAAGGCCGGTTCAGTGGCGAATTCGTCCAGATAGCTCGTGATGGGCGGCGGGTGGCCGCGCTCTGCCGCAAGGTTCTTGACCGGGGGACGCGATCGATATTGACCAGTTATACGGACATCACCGCGCGCCGCATCCTGGAAGAATCCCTGGCCGCGCGCGCCGCGGATCTTGTCCAGGCGGATCGCAGCAAGGACGAATTCCTCGCCATGCTCGCGCATGAACTGCGCAATCCGCTCGCACCGATGCGCAACGCCGCGGAGATCATGCACACGCCGGGCGCCAGTGCCGAGGCGTGTGAGGAGGCGCAGGGCATCTTCGCCCGCCAGATTGAAAACATGAGCCGAATGATCGACGACCTGCTCGATGTCTCGCGCATCACCGAGGGCAAGATCGAGCTGCGCAAAAACGTGGTGGCGCTCGACGCAGTCTTCACTGCGGCAGCCAGTCTCGTGCGGCCGGCCATCGCGGCGCGTGGTCAGGAGCTTGCGATCACCCTGCCAGGGGAACAAATTTTCTTGAACGCGGACGCCACCCGCCTTGATCAGGTCTTTGGCAATCTCCTCGCCAATGCGTGCAAGTACAGCGACTCAGGCTGCCACATCTCCCTTAGTGCCGAACGCGCCCCCATTCGTGGAAAGGAGCCGCCGGAGGTCATCGTCCGGGTGCGTGATGACGGCATCGGCATCGCACCCGAAATGCTGCCGCACATTTTCGATCTGTTCGTGCAGGCCACCTACTCGCTGGATCGTGCGCGCGGCGGGCTGGGGATCGGCCTCACCCTCGTGCAGCGGTTGGTGACGATGCATGGCGGCAGCGTTGAGGCGCACAGCGAGGGCCTCGGCCACGGCAGCGAATTCATCGTGCGCCTGCCGATCCTCCCGGTCGCGGCGAAAATGCGGTCGCCGCCCTCGGCGATCAATCTCCGCGACGCTCCGCACCGCATACTCATTGTCGACGACAACGAGGATTCCGCGCGCAGCATGGCCATGCTCCAGCGCTTGCGCGGGCATGACACGCGCACCGCCTTTACCGGCCCTGAAGCGGTCACCGCCGCTGCCGAGTTCGAGCCCGAAGTGGTGCTGCTGGACATCGGCCTGC
>JAXMIV010000064.1:0-3287 GCA_034377045.1 Prosthecobacter sp.
AGCCGGTGATGAGCTGGCGTACCTTGCCGGCAAACTTGCGGCCGCTTTTGGCGTGCCCGCTCATCAGTTCCCGCCGGGTGGCGAAGTCCTGGGCGTACCAGTTGGCGCCGACATTGCGGCGCTTGCTCATTGGGTAAAAGCACATGACCTGCCAGTCCGGCATGTTCGGGTACAGGCGATCATTGAAGTACTTGCTCATGTGCCCTTTCCACTCGGCCAGGCGTTTGTCGAAGGCCTCGGTACCCGGCTCCAGTCCTTCGGTGGCCTGGAGGCGGGCGGCAGCTTCCTCTTCCTTCTCGCTGTATTCGGTCCACTCCGTCATCGACAGGTAGCTGTAGGCCGGGGTGAGAACGTCGGCGCCGAGGGCCAGCGCGAGCTGTTTTTCGAAGCGGTTGGCGTCGTGCAAATCGGGCGTCAGCAGCATGAAACCGAGGTCGGCCTTGGGCGAAACCATGCTGAAGGCCAGCAGTTGAGTCTTGGGATGGGAGCGGATGGCGCCCACCGTCGCGTCCAGGTTCGCCTGGCGCTCCGCTTTTTCCTCCGGCGTCAGGGCCGCCCAGAAGCCGTGGTCGATGTGGTAAAAGAGGTGTTGGACGATCCAGCCTTCCTGGGGAACCAGGGGTTTGATCTCGGTGGCGTCGGGGGCGGGGGCGATGGTGGACATAAAAGGGTTGGGGAAAAAGGATACGCTGGAATGCCGCCTGCTCAATAACTGAGGCAGTGAATCGCAAAAAGTGATTGAAACCGGGGGGCCGGGAACTACTTTCAGCCCCTCACACTCTGACAGGAGACCCTAGAAAATGGCAGACGCGGCAAACAAGTACACTCAGAACACTCCAGGCGCCTATTACGTGGACGATCAATGCATCGACTGCGACCTGTGCCGTGAAACCGCGCCGGCCAACTTCAAGCGCGACGACGACGGCGGCCATTCCTACGTCTACAAGCAGCCTGAAACCGACGAGGAGCGCGCCCTTTCTGAGGAAGCCCTCGCCGGCTGTCCCGTGGAGGCGATCGGCCGCGACGGCGAATAAGCCCAAGCCACAACGATTTTCAACGAGGCGTGATCCCACTTCGGGGTCACGCCTTTTATGTTCCTGCTCTTTTGAACTCAGGGATTGGGTAATAGGGGAGACAGGTGGGGATTGGCTATCGACGCCCGGAAGTACAAAAACCCGAATCTTGGCTATGCGGAAGCGCCGGCGTCCTTCAAGATGCCGGTCAACCCATGGATATGGATGACCCGCCCCAGCCTCCCGAATCCCGGAATGTTTACCTCACGATCACCCTGGTGATCCAAGCGATATTGATCGTCGCGCTGATCTTGTTTGGTATGCGCGGTGACTGGGAAAACACGTTCCTGACTGCTTTGGTGATCGGGCTGACGCTGGTCCCGGCCTTTGCCTGGCGCCGATATCGGATTTATTTGCCGCCGGAGTTTCAACTCATCTCGGTGGTTTTTGTGTTCCTGTCGTTGTTTCTTGGATCGGGCCGGGACTTCTATTATCGCTTCTGGTGGTGGGACGTCGTCCTGCACACCGGCTCAGGGTTCCTTTTGGGGATTGTCGGTTTCATTGCGCTCTACCTGCTGAATCAGACTGATCGTCTCCCGCGCGAGCTTAGTCCGGCCTTTCGCTGTTTCTTCGGGGTCACATTCGCGGTTTTCCTGGGCGTGCTGTGGGAGATTTTCGAGTTCGCGTGTGATCGGGTCGCGCCGTACTGGAACATGCAAAGTGTGGAAACCGGCGTGGCTGATACCATGTGGGATCTCATCGTGGATACCATTGGGGCGGTCATCGTCGCGCTCATGGGCCGCGCTTATTTTAAGAGGGGCAGATACTCGTTCCTCGCCGATGGCGTCAGGAGCTTCCTGGAGAAGAACCCCCGCTTGTTTCGTGCCCGGGCCAAACCGCGGGATTGATGGTTTTCCGGTGTCGCTGTCACTCCGCTTTCATCCGATCCCGATCCGCCTTGGTGGGGCGTTTGTCGCCGGGCCAGTATCGTTGTCGACGATCTCGCGCCAGATAAGGCCGCGCCAGCCGTTGGGTGGCCCGTTTTGCTGTCGCAGACTCTTCAGATTGAAGGTCTAAAATGGTCGGGCCGGCGAGATTCGAACTCACGACCTCTTGCACCCCATGCAAGCGTTCTACCAGGCTGAACTACGGCCCGACCTTATATGCGAGGTTGCTGGGCAACCCGGCTGGAGAGCCGCCATTTTGAACCTCCGCCCCGGAAATGCAACCGGGATGTTCGGGCGGGGAGAAGTTTGTCGCTCATTGCCGGGCCCGGACCGTTTTTCCTTGAGCGCCCGTCGTTCGTCGCAGACGTTAACAATACGTGTCCACCATTGAAGCACCATCTACAGGCGTCGACTGGGGCCGCAAAAGCTCCCAGGTCATTCTGACGCTGGCGTGCCTCGTCGTTGTCCTCGCCGGCATGAAGGCGGCAGCCGGTGTCTTGGTGCCGATGGCGTATGCCTTTTTTCTGGCTGTGCTCAGTTTTCCGCTGCTACGCTGGTTGACCCGGCATCGCGTGCCCGGCCCGGTGGCCTTGGGGATTACCTTGCTGATGAACCTCAGTGTGCTGGCGGGTCTGATCACGTTGGCGGTCCGGTTGCTGATCAGCTTCAACAACGACATCCCCAAATACCTGCGCGGCCTGGAGCGCTACATGAATGACTTCGGCGGCTGGCTGGAGAAGCATGGTGTCGATGGTGCGAAGACCACAATCGAAGGTCTCTTTGATTGGAATACCCTCGTCAACTACGCCGCGCAGCAGGATGTGATGAAGGGCATTGGTTCCATGCTGGGAAGCACCTTCGGCACCCTCGCCACCATCTTCGCCGGACTGGTCATGGTGCTGATCCTCATGATGTTCGTCTTGATGGAGGCCCCTGGAACCCGCAGCCGGATGATGCGGGTACGTCTCGCCGGCGGTCCCGACTTTACCGGCCTCATGCGCAGCGCCACTGACATTCAAAAGTACCTGGGGGTGAAGACACTCATCAGTGCGCTGACCGGTCTGCTCGCGGGCGTCTGGTGCTACTTTCTTGATCTGCAGTATCCACTGCTGTGGGCCATCCTGGCCTTTTTGTGCAATTACATTCCCGCGGTGGGTTCCACCGCCGCCAGCATTCCCGCCATCGTCGAGGCGCTGGTGCAGCATGGCACCGGCACCGCGATTTTTGTGGCGATTGGCTACGGCGGCATCAATTTCTGCCTCGACAATTTTGTCCAGCCTACGCTCCTCGGCCGCCGCTTTGGCATCTCGTCCCTGGTCATCGTCCT
>JAXMIV010000065.1:0-4333 GCA_034377045.1 Prosthecobacter sp.
TGGTTCCATGCGGTGTTTTTGACAAAGTCACCGATGAAGCTCAGGCGATAAGGCTCCCAGATGTCAATGTCGATACGGCCGGTGATGTTCAGATCGGTAAATTTGGAGGCGAGGCCATAGTACTGATACTGGAAGAGCGTACCAAAGCCATTGTTCACGCTGGGGATGATCGCGCGCAACGGACGGTACGTGTTGCCCCGCTGAGCAAATGAAGGCCGCGTGTTATCCGTGTCACCTGCGTCCTGGGGCGTGAGCGGAATGTAGGGTGTGCTGAGTCTGCCTTCAATGTCCTGAAAGGCATAATAGGCAGCGGCAAGCTTGGCGGTGACTTTGTCAGCGATCTTGAAGTTCACGCCGAACTGAGCACCATAAAGATACTTGTCGGTGCTCTTGAACTTCGCGGGCTGATTGGTCGCGAAGTTGAAGTCGGTATTGAAAATGGGGAACATACCGGCTGTGCCGAACACGCTGACGTCATCACCAAGCTTCTTTTGACCTTTGACCGCGATGCCGTCAAAGCCGAGGTCGTCATCCCACATCATCTCGGTGCTGAAGAAGGGGTTGTTGTAGCGGCCCAGGAGGATGTTCACATTGTCCCCGAGTTCGCTGCCCGCTTCATAACGAATGAAGGCGCGATCCAGCCATAGGCCATACTTGCTGAAGTTGCCGCCTTGGCCTTGGTTCGCCAGGCCGAGCCCCTGATTTTGCGTGACTGGCGTATTCGATTCACCCGTGCCGAAACCTACACCAACAGACCAGCCGTCTTCCAAAGAGGCTTCGAGTCCGAGACGCGCCCGGAGTTGAAAGCGGTTGCGGTCCTGGTCGACGTTGAATTGCGGGGAGAATTGAGTGCCGCTGGTGTCAAACGGCGCGCCGGTGTTGATGGCGTTGAAGTTCGGGAAGGCGCCCGTATTGTCATTGCCCTGGTCGTCGAGCAAATCCGAGCGGAAGCGAAAGCGCACATCGCCGAACCATTTGATGCGTTCGGTCCATTCCGCATTCGTTCGCGGTAGCGCCGCCGCCCACTTCTCGGCTTTGGCTTGTTCGAGGACATCGTGTTTGATGTCTTCGCGCATTTGTTGCTTTACGTTTTCGGGAATGTAGGTGACGCGCACGTCATCGGGTGAACCGGGGAAGGATGCGTCTTCCAGTTGGGCGGCTTTGGCTTGTTCGGCCTCGGCCTGAGCTTGCGCGATGAGGCCCTGGGCTTCCTCTTCGGTGAGCAGCCTCTTGGCGACCATGATCTTCAGCAGATTCAGAGTGACGCTCGTCGCTGGTGAGAAGACCGGCGCCTGGGCCGTGGGATTGGCGAGAGGCGGAAGTTTGTCGACGGGCGGGACGTCGAAAAGCGGATTGTTCGCGAGCGGATCGTCGACAGGGAGCTTGGGTTCTTCGGCGGCAAGTGAAAGCGCGGCCAGCGCGACGAAAGCCGTCGCTAGCTTCAGCCACTGACCACTTGGGAAGTTGGTATCTCTCATCATCATAAATGGTTCGTCCGTCCTCTTCATCGTGAGGAAGCCAGCCCTGAAGGCTTCTTCGCACTCAAGCGCATGACGATGGGCATCGGCATGTCCCCAGGCGGTGCTTCTTTGAGTTGCAAACCGTTGAACACCTCGTTCTTCAAGGCATCATCGACGGAGGCATCTCCTGTAGATCCCGCCAACGAAACGCGTACGATACGACCGCTGGCATCGGCCCAAATTCTGGCCGTCACGCTGAACGCTGCGGTCTTCGTTTTGCTGTGATTCCGCATCGCATTGCCGAGGGTGTTCTGCACTTGGCCGGCGAAGTAATCGTACTTGCCGCCGCCTCGGCGTCCGCTGCCGCCAATGCCGCCTGTGCCGTTTCCTTCACCGGGTTTGTAGGCGCCGAGTCCTGCCATGCCGGGGCCATCGCCGGTAAGACCCGTCGTGATCGGTGGGGGTTCATCGGCAGGCTTGGGTTCCTCTGGCTTCGGTTCCTCCTCCATTTTCTCCTGGGCGATCATCTCTTCCTTTTCGGGCTCAGGCTCTTCGACCTTCGGTGGCGGCGGGGGCGGTGGTGGCGGCGGAGGAGGGGGCGGGGCGATGCTCACCATCATCATGTTCTCCTTCGGATGCACGGGTCCGGAGTCGAACTTCAGGTTCTTAAAGGTGAAGTAGGCGCCGCCGCCGATGCTAAGGACAATCGCTGGCACCACCCAACGATGGCGCTCGAAAAAACTTGGGTCTTCGTCTTCGAAATCGAATTTGCTCATGATCTTGGAAGGTTGAGTGAAATTACTTGTTAGGCTTCGTGGCGAGGCCGATCTGCGAGAAGCCGACACGGCCGAGCACATCAAGGACATCCATGATGGTCTGGTATTGGGTGGAGCTATCGCCGCGCAGGATGACGGGTGACTCCGGGCTGCCCGCCTTCACAGCGGCGAGCTTGGACTCGAGTTCGGCGATGGAGGCCACGGCGGTGGCGTTGAGCTTGATGTTGCCCGCATTGTCGACGGTGATGGCCTGGAGTTTTGGCGCATCCAACTTCTTCGCGGCCGCATTGCTGGCCCTGGGCAAATTGACTTTTACGCCCTGCACGCCGGCAGTGGTCATGATGATGAAGATCAAAAGCAACACCAGGTAGAGATCCACCATGGGTGTGACGTTGATGTCGTCGTAGCTTTTGTTGTCGGCTTGCATGGCAGTTTACTCCTTGTAGTGCTCGGCCATCTTGGCGATGAACTCGTCGATGAAGGTTTCCATGTCGTTGACGGCATCTTTGATGCGGGTACTGAGGTAGCTGTAGGCAAACAACGCCGGAATCGCGACGGCGAGACCCGCGACGGTGGCGAGCAGCGCGCCGGCGATGCCAGGAGCGATGGAGTTGACTTCGACCTGACCACTCTTCGCGATGACGGCGAACGTGATCATCACGCCAATGACCGTGCCGAGCAGGCCCAGATAAGGTCCGCCAGCGATGCCAATGGTGAGGAAGACGAGCTTGCTATTGAGCTTCTGCACTTCCCGCACCAGGCCGCCGTGCAGTGTCGCTTTGATCGCTTGAATCGACCTGCCGGAGAGCCCGACGCTATACTTTTCCTTTGCGAATGAGATTTCGCGGAAGGTCTTCATGCGCTGCTGGATCTCGTTGCAGCCGAGGTGATAGATATGATATAAGGGCGATTGATGCATGAGCTTCTGGGCCTTCTTCCCTGTCGCCGCTCCCCCCATGGACTTGATGGTTTCCGCATCACCGGCATCCAACGCCGTCAGATCTGAGGACATCGTTTCCCAGCGCTCCAGAAAGGCACCGGTGGCCTTGCCGATTTTGTTCAGGTAGAAGAACTTGCCGATCGCAATGACCCAGCCCACGACGGCAAGAACGGCGCACAAAAAGATCACCACCCAGCCATCGAAGGTGAGACTCTTGGAGATGTCCGTGATCAGGGACAAGTGCTTCATCAGTTCGCCCTGCTCGGTATGACCTGAGAACTCGTCAGCGCCCAGCACGACCAGCTTGCCGGCCTCGCTGGAGGTACCCTGGCTGATCGCGGCAAACTTGATGAAGCCCTCAGGACGCGCGGCTTTTGCCAGTTGCACTTCGTCCACATCGCCGACAAATCCCGCGGTGCCATCGGCGCTGTCGTTGCCAATGAGGGATGGTCCTTGCATCGCAGGCAATCCTGCCGCCAGCGTACTGACTGATTTCCCGTCAATATAGAGCGACGCATTGCCGCCGCTCACGGTGACGGCGAGGTGATGCCAAAGTGATGGGGTGATTTCCGGGCTGGCTGATGAGAGCTGCTTGTTGATTTCGACGAAGGGAACGCCCTTGTTCAGGCCAACCACGAATGCATTGCCGCCCTCGCGGCGGCTGAAGATGACGCCGTTCGGCTGTGCGGCGCCTGACTTGATCCAAGCAGAGAATGTCAAAGCACCGCCTGCGCTCCATGCCATTGCCGGTCCATCTGGAATGGTGATCGCCGCCTGTCCGAGCAAACGATGACCATTGCCAATGACGCCGGCGCCCGGAGGGCTGGTACCCTCCAGGGCGATTCCATTGGCTGCGGAATCTTTGCCAACCGAAGCGGCGTCGCCAAAGTGATAGACTGCCGTGGTGTCGGAATCAAAAGTGCCCTTGGCATTATCGCTATTGACCGCATCGGTGACGTTGCCGGCGTAGAGCCACACCGTGGTCGCTGCGCCAGGCTTGATGTCGGGCACTTGCACCCAGACGTAAGCTTCATTCAGAAGGCCATCCCACTTTTCGATGTGATGCGGGAGGATGGTCTTGTTGTCATCAGCGATGAAGCGCAGGTCGCTGCCGTCTTCCTTGGATGACATGAAGCTAAAGTTGCCGTCGTGCAGAC
>JAXMIV010000066.1:0-5168 GCA_034377045.1 Prosthecobacter sp.
ACGGCGAGAAGTTCGTCGACGATCTTCTTTTCGTTGGCGGTGAGTTGTTCGGCGATGGGGGTGAATATCTTCTTCAACTCGGCGTCCTTGCCTTGGGCAGCAAGGGCCTGAGCCCAGTAGAGGGTGAGGTAGAAGTGGCTGCCGCGGTTGTCGATGGTACCGAGTTTGCGGCCGGGAGAGCGGTCGAATTCCAGGAACTTGCCGGTGGCTTCGTCGAGGGTGTCGGCGAGGACTTTGGCTTTCGGATTTTTGAAGGTCTCGCTGAGGTGCTCGAAGGAGACGGCGAGGGCGAGGAACTCGCCGAGGGAATCCCAGCGCAGATAGTTTTCCTGGAGAAATTGCTCGACGTGTTTCGGAGCGGACCCGCCGGCGCCGGTTTCAAAAAGGCCACCGCCATTCATCAGCGGGACGACGGAGAGCATCTTGGCGCTGGTGCCGAGTTCGAGGATCGGGAACAAGTCGGTGAGGTAATCGCGCAGGACGTTGCCGGTGACGGAGATGGTGTCCTGGCCGACCTTGAGGCGTTCCAGCGTGAACTGCGTGGCCGCGGCGGGAGGCAGGATGCGGATGTCGAGACCGGTGGTGTCGTGATCCGCCAGGTATTTGTTCACCTTGGCGATGATCTGGGCGTCATGGGCGCGCTTTTCATCGAGCCAAAAGACGGCGGGCGTGCCGGTGGCGCGGGCGCGATTGACGGCGAGTTTCACCCAATCCTGAACGGGCGCGTCCTTCGCCTGGCAGGCGCGCCAGATATCGCCCTCGGCGACGGTGTGCTCCAGCAGGACCTTGCCGCTGTCATCGGTGACGCGGACGCTGCCGTTGGCCGGAATTTGGAACGTCTTGTTATGCGAGCCGTACTCTTCCGCAGCCTGGGCCATGAGGCCGACGTTTGGCACGGAGCCCATGGTGCGCGGATCAAAGGCGCCATTCTTTTTGCAGAAGTCGATGGTGGTCTGGTAGACACCGGCGTAGCAACTGTCCGGTATAACCGCAAGCGTGTCTTGGGCCTTGCCTTCGGCATTCCACATCTTGCCGGAGGTGCGGATCATGGCGGGCATGGAGGCATCGACGATCACGTCGCTGGGCACGTGCAGATTGGTGATGCCTTTGTCCGAGTTGACCATGGCGAGCGCGGGGCCGTTGGCGTAGGCGGCCTGGATATCGGCTTCGATCTCCGCTTTTTTGGCGGCGGGCAGTTTTTCGATCTTGCTGAGCAGATCGCCAAAGCCGTTGTTCAAATCGACGCCGAGTTCGGTGAAGGTGGCGCCGTGTTTGGCGAAGAGGTCTTTGAAGAAGACGCGCACGACATGGCCGAAAATGATGGGGTCAGAGACCTTCATCATGGTCGCTTTCAAATGCACGGAGAAGAGCACGCCATCGGCCTTGGCCTTGGCGATCTGCGATTCCAGGAAGCTG
This sequence comes from Prosthecobacter sp., assembly GCA_034377045.1. Classification (GTDB taxonomy): domain Bacteria; phylum Verrucomicrobiota; class Verrucomicrobiia; order Verrucomicrobiales; family Verrucomicrobiaceae; genus Prosthecobacter. The sequence goes on from JAXMIV010000066.1 coordinate 1,417, forward strand.
ACGAGCGCCTGCTTGCTTAGCACGGTGGCGTCGAGAATTTCGCCGGCCTTGAGCGGCGTCTTGTCCTTGAGCACCTTCGCGGCGCCATCCGCGCCAATGAACTCGATCTTCACCGTGGTGGCGTCTGGCACGACGACGGACTTCTCGTTGGAGAAGAAGTCGTCCTTGCCCATGGTGCCGACGGTGGTCTTCGAGTCGGCGGACCAGGCGCCCATGGAGTGGGGATGCTTGCGGGCGTATTCCTTGACGGCCTTGGGTGCGCGGCGGTCGGAGTTGCCTTCGCGCAGCACGGGGTTCACGGCGCTGCCTTTGACCTTGTCATAACGGGCTTTGGCATCCTTCTCGGCGTCGGTCTGCGGGACTTCGGGGTAATCGGGGAGTTGGTAGCCCTTGGCCTGAAGCTCAGCGATGGCTTCCTTGAGTTGCGGCACTGAGGCGCTGATGTTGGGCAACTTGACGATGTTGGCCTCGGGCCTCGTGGCCAGCGCGCCGAGTTCGGCGAGGGCATCCCCCACGCGCTGAGCTTCAGGCAGGAGATCGGAAAAGGTGGCGAGGATGCGGCCAGCGAGGGAGATGTCCCGGCTTTCGACGGTGAAGCCGCCGTGCTTAGTGAAGGCCTGGACGATGGGCAGGAAGGAGAAGGTGGCGAGAGCGGGAGCTTCGTCGGTCAGGGTATAAATGACGGTGGGATTGGCGGACATGGCGATCTGGAGAGGTCTGGGATTCTTGAGCCGCCACCTAAAACACAGGTGTTGCCAATGCAAGGCGCAGGTTTGATACCCGGCCGGGCTTTATCCTTTCCCAGCGCAAGAATTGCACTATGCGGCATGGGTTTGACGGCAGGGCCAGGCGGGGCGTAGCCTGCGCTTATGCAATCCCAACCCCTCCGCACCTCGGTCATAGGCAGTTATCCGTTTCCGGGCTGGCTGGAGTTCGCGGCGCGGAATCTGGAAAAGTTCGGCAGCGCTGACCTCAGCGAGATGCAGGATGACGCGGCGACGGTGGCCATTCAGGACCAGATCGCGGCGGGGCTGGATGTGATCACCGACGGAGAGCAGACGCGGTTTGACTTCAATCTGTCCTTCTATGGCTTCATCGAGGGCATCGCCCTGGAACCGGCGAGTCCGCGGCGATTTGGGCCGCCGGCACACGATCAGCGCGGCAAGCATGAGATCGTGGCGGAACTGCGGGCGCCGCGCGGACTGGGCGCAGTGGAGGAGTATCTGCGGCTGAAGCGGCTGGCGGGAGGCAGCGGCAAGCGTTTGAAGGTCAGCGTGCCGGGACCGTACACGCTGAGCGGCCGGCTGGCGCCGAATGCGCGCTATCCGGATCGTTATGCCATCACCGAGGCGCTGCTACCGTTGGTGCGGCACGAGATCGCGGAGTTGGTGGCGGCGGGCGCGGAGGAAATCTGCATCGATGAACCGAGCATGAGCTGCTACGGCTTCCGCGAGGACACGCGGCGCTTTGTCGAAATCTTCAATCGCACCGTGGAGCCCGGACGGGGCCGCACGCGTTTATGCACGCACCTGTGCTTTGGCAACTACAAGGGGCATCCGGTGGGCTATCGCAAGTACGCGCCGTTGTTTCCGGCGTTCTTTGATCTGCATTGTGACGAGGTGCATGTGGAGATGGCGAACCGCGAGTATGCGGAATTGGAGATCATTGGCGAGATCGCCAAGCACATGGACGTGGCGGTGGGCATCATCGATGTGAAGAGCTACTACATCGAGACGCCGCAGAACGTGGCGGATGCGGTGCGTCACTGCCTCCAGTATGCGCACGCGGAGCGCCTAGTGTTCGCGCCGGACTGCGGTCTGAGTCAGACGGCGCGATGGGCGGCGAAGCAGAAGCTCGCGAATATGGTGGCCGGGGTGGGGCTGGTGCGGGAGGAACTGGGCGTTTAGGCTGCGGCACACGCCTTTATCCAGCCCCTCACCCTAGCCCTCTCCCCGCAAGCGGGGCGAGGGAACCAGATTTTCGGCGTCTACGTCTGCGCTTCGCCGCGGGCCATGACGACTTTGCCGGTGCGCACGGTTTCGATGATGTCGAACTTGCTCAGCAGGCGCACGGCGGCATCGAGTTTTTCGGTGTTGCCGGTGATCATGCAGATGACGCTGTCGTCTTGGAGGTCCAAGGTCTTGCCAGCGTAATGATCGACAATTTGGAGAATTTCGGTCCGGTCATTGGGAGCGGCGCTGATCTTCACCAGCACCATTTCCTTCACCACGGAATCCTTGTCGTTGTGCTCCTGACAATGAATCACGTCGATAAGCTTGTTCACCTGCATGATGATCTGGTGCAGGCCTTCGGGATGACCGCTGATGCCGATGGTCATGCGGCTGAAGCGCGGGTCGCGGGACTGTGACACCACCAAGGATTCGATATTGAATCCACGGCGGCTGAACACCTGGCAGATGCGTCCCAGAACGCCGGGCTTGTTGTGCACGTACACACTGAGCGTGTGGATGTTGATGATGTCGGCCTGCGGGCTGGGCTTGCGGTCGGTGGTGGCGGGGATGCGGTCGCTCATGGCTTGGGAAGGATGAAATTAAAGTAAGTTAGGCTGAAGACGCGATGGAGAATCTGCTGGGAGGCGCTTGCGGGCGATGTCGATGAAAGCGGCATCTTTTTCGATGCCGATCCACTGGCGACCGAGGGCCTGGGCGGCGGCGGCGGTGGTGCCGGAACCGAGGAAAGGATCGAGAACGGTATCGCCCTCGTCGGTGGAGCACTCGATCAGCTTGCTGATGAGGTCCAACGGCTTCTGGCTGGGGTGGCCACACTTTTCCTTGGACGCGCCCTTGAGACTTGGCACGCGCAGGATGTTGGTGGCGAACTTGCCCTTATTCAGATGCGCCGCGCGAGCGTCCAGGTCCTTATAGCGTTTATCGCGCAGGTAGGTCTGGATGGTTTCGGCCTTGTAAGGGATGCGGACGGCGTCTTTGTTGAACTTCACGTCCTCGCCCTTTCGCAGCACCAGGATCATCTCATACTGCGGCGTAAAGCTGTCGCGGCGCTCATTGTAGCCGACCGCACGATCCCACACGAGGAGATCGTGAAACTGGTGCTGGCGGCAGAGTTGGGACATGAGGTGAATGAACGTGTGCTCGCGTTTGCCTAACTGGCCAAAAATGAAACAAAGCCCGTCCGGGCGAAGTACCCGCAGGCACTCCGCAACCCACGCCGCGCACCATTCAAGGTAGGCGTCTGAGTTAGGCCATTGAGTATCCCAGGTTTCATTTTCGAGGACATTAAAATAAGGCGGATCAGCGATGACGGACTGGACGGAGTCCGCTGGCAACCTTTTCAACTCGGTTAGAGCATCGCCATGAAAAAGTTGTCCCATTGCAATCTTGGTTAGGTCGAACCGGTGGGCTTTTCCATCTTGTGCTTCGGCGGCTCGATGAGCATGTCTTCGAGGGCGGCGCCGGCGGGGATCATGGGGAACACATTCTCCGTTTTGATGCACTCAGCTTCGATGATGCAGGGGCCGTCGTTGTAGTCGAGCGCCTGCTGGAGAATGCGTTCGACATCGGCAGGGCGGCGGATGTGCCAGCCTTTGATGCCGTAGGCTTCGCCCAACTTCACGAAATCAGGATTACCGAGCAAGTCCACGCCGCTTTCGCGATTGTCGAAGAACAATTCCTGCCACTGGCGCACCATGCCCAGGTAGCTGTTGTTGAGGATGAGGATTTTCAGCGGCAGCTTGTGAATGGCGGCGGTGGCCAGTTCAAACAAGGTCATCTGGA
>JAXMIV010000067.1:0-10675 GCA_034377045.1 Prosthecobacter sp.
CGGCGTGGCGGCGTTTGGCTTGAGGCCGTGCTTTTCCCAGGACTTCGCCAGGATGGCATCAATTTTGGCCGCTTCCGGAAAGGGGGCGGCGGAGGCGGCAAAGGCACAGGCCAGCAGGAGGAGAGCGAGCGTTTTCATGACCGTGAAGGGGGATTCAAGGGGCTAACTCGCGCTAAAACGACGGCCATGGGGCGATCTTAGCTGAAAATTGTGCCTTTTTTGCGCAAACGGTGGTCAAATTAACCTTATTTATTGTAATTACCATAGCGATGGGGTAGGGTTTGGGTACCCGGGAACCCCCTTCCCTTTACCCACGGATGCGCCTCCTTTTTTTCATTCTCATCTTGGCTTTGGGCATGCCCGCCGTATCGGCGGCGGCAATCGAAATCACTGGGCAACCCGCGGGCAAGATCCTGCCGGTGGGAGGCACGCTGTCGCTGACGACCGCCGCGCAAGGGGCTGAGGGCCTTCGCTACCAGTGGAAGAAGAACAACGCCAACGTAGCCGGCGCAGGCGTCACCGGAGCAACGACGGGCGAATTGACCATCACCGGCCTGAGCCTAACCCACGCCGGCGTTTACAAGTGCGTCGTGACTGGCACGGTCGGCGGCAAGCTTGTCACCGCCACCACCGCTGAGGCCCAGGTTGCCGTCGTTGACACGGCCCCCAAGAATCTGACCGTGGCCGCCGGGGTCAAGACCACGCTCACCTCCCTCGCTACCGGCAACGGCCTGGGTTACCAGTGGTACTCTGGAATCGACCCCATCCCCGGCGCTACCGCGAAGACGCTGGTGTTTGCCTCCCCGCAAGTGGCCGATAGCGCCACCTATCTGTGCCGCATCACCACCGCGGCCGGCAGTGTGGACGGCGGTGCCACGACGATCACGGTGTACGACAAGGCGCCGCTCATCATCCTCCCCGCGGGAGAGGGTGAAGGCGATGCAATGCCAGCGGCCATCGTCAGCGGCACGTATGCCTTTCAGGTTCCCTTTGATCCGGCACCGGACCGCACCCCAATTTCGTTCGGCGCCACAGGGTTGCCTCCCGGCCTAACCATCAACACCAAATCAGGCCTCGTCAGCGGCAAACCCACCGCCGCCAAAGCCGTGCCTTACGCGATCACCCTCACCGCCACCAACGCCAAGGGCAAGGCCAGCGCCGCGGTCAATCTCACCGTCTCCCCCCTGAATAGCAACCTCGTCGGCTCTTTCCTGGCCGTGATCAGCCGCTTTACCGATCTGAACGAGGGCCTGGGTGGGCGCATGACTCTGCTCACCACCGCCACCGGCGCCTTTACCGGCAAGTTGATCCTGGGCGGCAACACCTACCCTTTCTCCGGCAAACTTGATGCCAATGTCGGCACACCGCTCCTGGCCCTGGCGACCGTTGCCGTGACCCGCGCCAAAAAGACTCCGCTGACCCTTACCTTCACCCTGGATGCCGATACCAACTGCATCAGCATCGCTCAAATCACCGACGGCGCCGCGACCCTCGAGTTCAGCGGCTGGCGCAACATTTGGACGCGCCTCGCCCCCGCCTCCGCCCTTGCGGGCTACTACACCTTTGGCCTAACCATTCCTGATTCCGCGCTGACCGATGACACCATCCCCCAAGGCGCTGGTTACGGCTCCTTCAAGCTCGCTCCCGCCACCGGCATTCTGACCGCAGCCGGCAAGCTTGCCGACGGCACGGCCTACACCACCGCCACCTTTGCCGGGCCCAATGGCGAGGTCCCCCTCTACCAAACCCTCTACACCGCCACCAACCGCGGCTCGCTCCTCGGCATCCTCTTCATTGGCGCGGCTGATCCGGTCACCGATAACACGGTCTATGGTTCGCTTTCCTGGTTGTATCCCGGCAGCACCGCCACGAGCGCGCGCACGTATGCCGCGGGCTTTGGACCGATTGATTTGACCGTGGAAGGCGCGATCTACCTGCCACCCACCGCGCCCCAGGTTATCCTTAGCCTAACCGAAAGCACCACCATCAACGGCGCGCTCACCTTCATCGGTCCTTTCAGTGACATTCCCGCGCCCGCGCCTGACCTGGGTGTTGTCATCGGCGCAAAAAGCAAACTCACCCTGCCCACCGGCATTAGCAACCCTCGCAAAACTACCCTGACCGCCAGCGCCGCCCTGGGCACCTTCAGCGGCGGCTTCACCTTGACCGACGCGGATTTGCTTGCGCCCGGCAAGACCGTAACCCGGCGCGGCACCTACAACGGCCTCATCGTCCGCGATCCCGCCACCGGCCTGCAAACCGGCAAAGGCTTCTTCCTTCTATCGGAACGGCCCGCCGTCGCTGGAGATACGCCCGCCAACACGATGATCCTCTCCGGAAAAGTCGTTCTGGCGCCGAGTGAGGAATGAGGCGGAACAACTCGTCGGCCATTGCGTCCCTCACTCTTCACCTGGGTTACGACTCCGGCGCAACGAGCACACAACGGAAGCCGCGGTAGATGTCGCGGGTTGCGGGATCATTGTAGAGGCGGTCAGAGGATAGCAGGCTCAGCGGGTCGTAATGCCATGAACCGCCGCGCAGGACACGCTCTTTGCGATTCTTGTTGTACCAATCTTCGCACCATTCCCAGACGTTGCCGCTGAGGTCGTAGAGGCCTAGTTTGTTAGGCTTGAAGCTCGTCACCGGCGCCGTGGTGGCAAATCCGTCGGTGTAGCCGGGCACGACGATCATGCCCGGGATTTTGGCGGCGCCGGACGTGTCCGCGAAGTTGCCCGCGCCCGCCGGCGGCGGCCAGGCTTTTCCCCAGGGATAGAGGCCTTTGAGCTTGCCATCCAGCAGCTCCGGGGTGCTGCCTTTCTCCTCCTTGGTACCGATGCCCACGGCATAACTCCATTCGCGATCCGTTGGCAGCCGATAGGTGGCGCCTTCATGCTTGCTCAGCCAGGCACAGAAGGCCACCGCATCATCCCAGGATACGTTCACCACGGGATGGTCGTCCGCCTCGCTGACCGGCACCTTGTAGGCTTCAATGTTCTTCCAGGCGCCATCGACCCGTGGATTCGCCGCCGCATAGGCCGCGTAGTCACCTTTTCGCGTTTCGTGGATGCACATGAGCACCTTGGTGCCGGGAACAGGGACGAACTTCATGCCCAATGAATTCACCTTCGCCTCATCAGCGCCGGCGCTCGCAGTCCAGAACAGGATCAGCAGCATCACCAAGGCAGGTCTCGTCTTCATGGGGAAGAAACTGAAACTCTACGCATCCTCGCTCAGCACTTTTTTTAACGCCATCAAAACGGCCTGGGCGGTAAACGGCTTGGCCAGGAAGTGCTTCACACCCAGTGTCGCGGCTTTGGCTTTGCCGCCATCGTTTAACAGGCCACCGGCGGCGATGACTTTGACCGCGGGATTGATGCGATTCAGCACCTGGATGGTGGCCAGGCCATCCATCACCGGCATCATCATGTCCGTCAGCACGGCGGCCACATCATTTGGATATTGGGAGTAGAGGGCGATCGCCTCGGCGCCGTCGGCGGCCACCAAAACGCGGTAACCAAAAGCTTCGAGCGTCTGCTGGGTGATGTCACGCACGGATGGCTCATCGTCGACGATGAGGATCTGTTCCCCCTGCCCGTGAGGACAATCGTCATCCAGGGACCCTGCGTCGTTGCTCGCAGGCGCAATGCCTGTTGGGAAACATAGCGTGAAGACGGTGCCTTTGCCGGGTTTGCTCTCCACGCTGAGAAATCCACCGTGGCTTTTGACGATGCCGAGAGCGGTGGAAAGTCCGAGCCCTGTGCCCTTGCCAAAGTCCTTGGTCGTAAAGAAGGGATCGAAGATCTTTTCCACCACCTCCGGCGGGATGCCAGCGCCGGAGTCTCTCACCTTGATCATCACATAGGTGCCGGGCCTCGCCTCTGGATTCATCGCGACGAACCGATCATCCGCGATCAAGACTTCAGCGGAGATCGCCAGTACTCCGCCATCGGGCATCGCATCGCGGGCGTTGACACATAGGTTCAGCAGGACCTGATGCACCTGCGTCGGATCGCCCAAGATCGCCGGCAGGGAGCCGGGCAGTTCGACACGAAACTGAATGTTCTTGGGGAAAGTGTCTTGAACCAAAGGCTGCAAGTCCCTGATGATCTCAGCCGGATCAATCTTGACGCGTTCCCCCTCCATGCCGCGGGCGAAGGAGAGGATCTGCCGCACCATGTCGGCCCCGCGTTTGGCGCTGAATTCAATGGTGGAAAGGACGCTCAAGGCGCGCTGTTCGCGGCAGATGAGCTTGAGCAGATCAATCGACATCATGATGGGTGCCAGCACATTGTTCAAGTCATGGGCGATGCCTCCTGCCAGGGTGCCGATGCTTTCCATGCGCTGGGCACGAAGAACCTGCTGCTCCAGTTTCTTCTTCTCCGTGATGTCGGTGTTGATGGCCAGAATGCTCCGTGGCTGGCCGGCGGAATCACTGACCAGCGTCCAGCGTGCTTCGACCAAGATCTGGTTGCCGGCTTTGGTGACTTGCGCGAGTTCGCCCTGCCACTCACCATCTCTCAAGACGGCCGCGGTGGCTGCTTCAAATGCCGTACCATCCCGGTAGAGCAATTCGGAGATTTTGCGCCCCATGGCGTCTCGGGCCGCCCAGCCATAGAGCCGCTCGGCGCCCTTGTTCCAATAGGTGATCCGGTGGTCAAGGCTGCGCATCAGAATCGCGTCACGCGCCTTGTCCAGCAGAGACGCTTGTTCGCGCAACAGTTCATCCGCGCGATTGCGCTCCGTGGTGTCGACGGCGACTCCGACCATTCGATAGACCTCACCCTTGGCATTGCGCACCGGGAAGGCGCGATCTCGAATCCAGCGCGCGGAACCATCAGGTCTGATGATTCGATATTCCTCGTCATAGGTGCCCTCGGCCTGGCGAGTCATAGCAGAGTGGAGGACCCAGTCCCGATCTTCGGGATGAATGGCTTCCAGCCAGGTGCCCGGAGCAGCATAGAGACTCTCGCAAGAGCGGCCCCAAATGGTTTCATAGGCCGGGCTGATGTAGAGCATCTGCTGCTTGGAGACGTCGGTGATCCAAAACACCTCCTGGATGTTTTCAGCCAACTGGCGGAAGCGCAGCTCGGAGTCTTGACGCGCTTGTTCTGCCTGCTGGCGATCCGTGATGTCCAGCCAGGCGCCGGCGATCTCGATGGCAGCGCCGGCGGCGTCACAGACCACGCGCCGGTTGTCTTCGACCCAAACATAGTGGCCATCCTTGTGCTGGATGCGGTATTCAATGGTCAAGTTCCCAGTCGCCAAAGTTTCCGGAAGGCTGGTGAAGACCCGTTCTCTGTCCTCAGGGTGAAGGTGGTCCGCCAACCATTCGAAGCTGCTCGCTTCCTCGACGGTAAAGCCAAGCAGATCGGTGATGTTCTCACTAACCGCCTGGGGGATCACGTGCTCGCCTGCCACTTTCAATGAGTAAATCATCGCCGGGCTGTGCTCAAGCAGGCGCTTGAATTGCTGATGCGTAAGGCGCAATTCCTCTTCGATTTTTTTGGCTTCGCGCCGCAACCGGCCCTCCTCGATCGCATGGCTGACGGCCAACCCCAGCCGCGCCAGGCGGTCTTTGAGAAGGTAGTCCGTGGCGCCCAGCTTCATCACCTCCACGGCGACGTCCTCGCCGATGGTCCCCGAGATGATGATGAAGGGAACATCCAGCCCTCTTTGTCTCAGCAACTCCAGCGCGCGCGGACCGCTGAACTCCGGCATCGCATAGTCGGAGAGAATAATGTCGAGATCGGCATCTAGCCAGGTCAGGTAATCCGACTCGGTGTCCACCCTGTGCCATTCAGGTTCGAACCCCGCACGGCGCAATTCCCACAGCACCAGTTCGGTGTCGTTGGCATTGTCCTCAGCGAACAAGACGCGCAGGGGTCGAGTCATCCTATTCTATTCAGCTTGGGGGATTCGTTGAGCAACAGCCAATACATGCCCAGTTCTTGGACCGCCGCGGCGAAACCTTCAAAATTCACCGGCTTGACCATGTAGCTGTTGACGCCTGATTCGTAACTTTTCACGATGTCAGATTGCTCCTTCGACGAGGTCAGCATGACCACGGGGATATGCTTCGTGCGGGGATCACTCTTGATTCGCTGAAGCACCTCCAGCCCGTCGACTTTTGGCAGTTTCAAGTCGAGCAGGATCACCCTGGGCGTATCTTCGATCTTGCGCCCGGAATGCGGGCCCTCACAAAAGATAAACTCCAGCGCCTCCGCACCATCGCGGGCGACCTCGATGTGGTTGGCAAGATTGGCCTGGCGCAAGGCTCGAAGCGTCAGCTCCAGATCGTCAGGATTGTCTTCGACGAGCAAGATTTCGACAATGCCGTTTTGATTCATGATGAGGTCGCGGATTCAAGAGTAAAATAAAAAGTCGCGCCAAGATCCGGCGCAGCCTCGGCCCAGACACGGCCACCATGCCGATGAATGACCCGCTGAACAATGGCAAGACCGACGCCCGTGCCCGGGTAATCTTCAGCCCGATGCAGCCGCTGGAACACGCCAAATAATTTGCCGAAGTAGCGCATGTCAAAGCCGGTGCCGTTGTCGCGGACAAAATAGGTGTTAATACCCTGCTCCGCGGTGCAGCCCACCTCAATAACTGCCGCCTCGCGCCTTTGCGTGTACTTGATGGCATTGGAAAGGAGGTTAATCCACACCTGCTTCAACAAGGCCGGATCGCCCTTGCATGGTGGCAGGTCGCCGATGCGCAGGTCAATCTGGCGTCCTTGCCGCTGTCCGCTCAGCTCATCCAGCGCGGCCTGCACGAGCCCCCCCATGTCGAGGGTCCGCTTGCCCAAGGAGACCCGGCTCAAACGCGAGAAGTTCAGCAGATCGTCGATCAACAATCCCATGCGTTGCGCGCCCTCCCGGATGGTTTGCAGATAGCGTTGACCTGCCTCAGGCAAATGCGGCCCGTAATCCTCCATCACCGCCCGCGAAAAACCATCAACAGCACGCAGTGGCGCGCGCAAATCGTGCGATACCGAGTAGGAGAATGCTTCCAACTCCTTGTTGGCGGCCTCCAATTCAGCCGTGCGCCGAATCACCCGCTGCTCGAGGTCGGCATTCAACCGGTTGATTTTCGCTTCAGCCTGCTTGCGCTCGGTGAAGTCGGTGAACATAGCAATGAGCACCGGCTCGTTCTCACCGGGAAAGTCAATGAGTTCCATGGAGATCATGGCATCAAGCGGCTCTCCATTCCTTCGCCGAAAGCGGGTCTCGTAGTCGCGAACGAAGCCGCGAGCCTGAAGCAATTCGACCAGCAAAGCGCGTGTGGCCGGATCAGCCCACAGTGACAATTTCAAAGCAGATTTGCCGATAAGTTCTTCGCGCGTGGAATTGAACATCTGGCAATAACGATCATTGACCTCGATAAATCGGCCGTCCTTGACGGTGGTAATGCACATGGCCGCTGGATTGGACTCAAAGGCCTTCACGAACCGTGCGTCGCTCTGGCGTAGCGCGGCCTCCGCCAACTGCCGTTTTTCCAGTGCCTGAACTCGATCCAGCACCGCCGCCACGTGACTGGCCAATGCGGCAAAAAATTCGCACTCCTCAGCATTCAGCACACGGACGCCCTCGTCGCCAAAGGTTCCCGCGCCGATGGTGCCCAGCTTCCTGCCGGACAAGGTCACGGGCATGTTGACAATGGTCCGATTGCCCAATCTCTCCACCAGTCGCTTATTGGTGCGGGGATCCGTGCGGGCATCCTCCACCACGACGATAGCTTCGGCGGCCGCGATCTCTTCGAGCATCTGGTCGCCCTCAATGAGCAGCAGTTCGCCGTCTTTAGCCTGCGGGACTTCCTCGGTCCGATGGTTCGCCCCAATGATCCGCAGAAACCGGCGGTCTTCGGAGAAAACATAGAACCACACCGCGTGGATGCCGAGCGTCCTTTCCACCTCGTCCCGGGAGACTTCCAAAATGTCCTCAACAGTAAGCACGCCTTCCAGTCTCCGGGCCAGCCGCAGCAGCGACTGCGAATGCTCCTGTTTGATCCTCAACGCCTGTTCGACACGCCGGCGCTCGGTGATGTCGCGGATCATGACCATAAGGTTGCCGTCGGGCAGTGCGGTCACGATCTGTTCCGCCGCGAAGACTGAATTGTCCTTGCGCCGAAATTGCACCTCCCTTTGGCGTCCAGAGCCGCTTTTGGTGGCGTCCAGCGCCGGCCCAATGTTGGCGATCTCCGTCTGAGCCAAGATAGCCGAGGCGTGCATTCCGATCAGTTCGTCGCGGGCATAACCAAGCATCCGGCAGATACTCGCATTGGCGTCGAGGTAGCAGTTCTCGGAATCAGCGATGAGAATGCCATCTGGTGCATGCTCAAACAGCGCCCGGTAGCGCTCCTCGCTTGCTACCGCTCCTTGCAGCCGAGCCTTCTCGAAGACCGTGTTTTGCCGGCCGCTGGAACGATTGCTGAGATCTCCTGCCATATCCGTAGCCTGACGAGTCGCCGAAAGAAGGCCGTGAACATCGGGCCCCGCAAGGCCGGTGTCAGCCCTTCCGTAGACGCCCTACAGCTTGCCGCAAAACAAGTAAAACCTTTTGTCTTAGGAATTACTGCCCCCTTCCCTTGACTTGCTAGGTTTTGGCATAGCCTTGATCAGGCGCAATCTCGAAAGACCGGTCGATTCCCCCACGTATCCCTGCACCGTATGGAAAGTGCTCCGTTGCCCCTCTTCTCCCGTCGCCGGATGCTGCAAAGCGCCTCGGCGGGCTTTGGCTATGTGGCCTTGCAGGGATTGCTTGGGGCTGAGGCGCAGGCAGCGGTGGTGAATCCGCTGGCCTCGAAGCAACCGCACTTCCCGGCGCGGGCCAAGCGGGTGATCTTCCTGTTCATGAAGGGCGGTCCCTCGCATGTGGACACCTTCGACCCAAAGCCGCTGCTGGATCGCGATCACGGCAAACCGTTGCCTTTCCCGCTGCCGCGCGTCACCTTCGCGAAGACCAGCACCCTTTTCAAGTCGCCCTGGAAATTCAAGCAGTATGGGGAAAGCGGCCTGCCGGTCAGCAGCCTGTTTCCGCATGTGGCGCGCTGCGTGGACGACCTTTGCGTTGTCCGCTCCCTGCACGGCACCAATCCGGCGCACGGCGGCGCCGCGCTGAAACTGCACACCGGCAGTGACACCATGGTGCGCCCAAGCATGGGTTCCTGGATCAGCTATGGCCTGGGCACGGAAAACACCGATCTTCCCGGTTTCATCACCATCTGCCCAACCTTGGCCCACGGCGGTGTCAACAACTGGGGCTCCGCCTTCCTGCCCGCCTGGTGCCAGGGCACGCCACTCGGCAATGCCAGCGTGCCCGCCCCACAAGCGGTGGTCAAGCACATCCGCAATGCGGCCACCACCCCATCCATGCAACGCATGCAGTTAGACCTGGTGGCGGATTTGAACCGCGGCCACCTTCAGGACTCCGCCGCCTCAGGGATGCTGGAGGCCCGCATCAATTCCTTCGAGCTCGCCTTCCGCATGCAGACCTCCATGCCGGAGCTTCAGGACATCAGCAATGAATCCGAAGCGACCCGCAAGCTCTACGGCCTTGATGAACCCGTGACCGCCAACTTTGGCCGTCAGTGCCTCATGGCGCGGCGCTTCGCCGAAAGCGGCGTGCGCTTCATCCAGGTCACGCATAGCGACGCCTTTGTGCAATGGGACCAGCATGGCGACCTGATCAAAGGCCACACCAAAAATGCGGCGGAGGTGGACAAACCCATCGCTGGCCTCCTTCACGATCTCAAAGCGCGCGGCCTCCTCGAAGACACCCTCGTCGTCTGGGGCGGTGAGTTCGGCCGCACCCCCGTGGCCCAAGGCAGTGCTGATGGCCGCGATCACAATCCCGAAGGCTTCACCATGTGGATGGCCGGTGGCGGCGTCAAAGGTGGCCTGGCCTATGGCGCCACCGATGACTACGGGTACTTCGCGGTCGAAGACAAGGTCCACATTCACGATCTGCACGCCACCATTCTGCACCTCCTCGGCCTCAATCACGAGAAGCTCACCTACCGCTACGCCGGCCGTGACTTCCGCCTGACCGATGTGGCGGGCCATGTGGTGAAAGAGCTCTTCGCGTGAATTACGGCTTCGGCGCCTTGATCTCTTTGATAATCTTCGCCTGCGCCTTGGCATCGAGGGTTCCCACTTTGGCGTAGCGACCGTCAAAGTAGGCTCGCATGCCATTATAATGACTGTTATTGGCGCCGATGATTTCGAGCATCTTGCCGCGCAGAATGAAAGCGAGGTTCGTGACATCTTTCTTGTCGGGCTCGAGCCCCTTGTCGCTGAACCAGCCGATGGTTTGATTCCATTGGGCAACTCCGGACAAATCCCCGCCGTGGCTGGTCGGTCCCCGCACCACCGAAAGGTTGAAGAAAAGCTGGCCCTCAAGTTCCACCACCTCGATGCCGCCCCCATTACTGTCATCCCAAATGCCCGTGAGCGTCTCATCGTCCTTGAAGCGGACCCGGCACTGAAGCCAATCCGTACGGGCTTGCGTGAGCACCGTCGCGGCTTCGAGATACTCAGGGCTATCAAGCGCCAAGTCGCCCTGTACATTCGCCCCAGTGAACAAAGGCGAGCGCGCGAGATGGTCGCGCTGCTCCACCCAAGCGCGCTGATTCTCCCTGAGTTCATCAAACTCCGCCTTTGGAAGCGCCTTCTTCG
>JAXMIV010000068.1:0-6840 GCA_034377045.1 Prosthecobacter sp.
AACCAGGGAGGCCACAAATTGCTCCGTCGGCCCGTCGATGATCCAGATCAATTTGCCCGTATCCGGATCATAGCTGGCCACACACATGGAACCCGAGAGTACCATCTGCATCTTCCCCGCCATCTCACGGATGAGCGGCACGCAGTAGCTGCGTGTCTTGTTAGGCCGATCGATCCTCCACAATTCCTTGCCGTCCGTCCGCGACAACGCCACGACGTACCCGTCGCCGTCGTGATCGCAGTTCACAATAACCTTGTCCTTGTAAATGATGGGCGAACTGCTCAGCCCGTGCTTGCTCGCGAACTTGCCCACTCGCACCTGCCAAGCCTGTTTACCGGTCATGTCATGGGCCGAAACCACCACGTCATCGGTATCAAGAAAAGTCGTGTAAGCCCGTTCCCCATCGGTGGCCGGCGTGCTGGAAGCATGGCTATTGAGCTTATGCTTGCCCTCGAGCGGGGCCTTCAACACCACGGTTTGCCACAACCGCCTGCCGCTGGCCCGGTCCAGACATACCAGCAGCCTCTCCTCGTTTTCCGGATTGCTGGCCACGATGAAAACAAAATCGTTCCAGACGATGGGCGAAGCATGGCCTTCCCCGGACAGTTCCGCCTTCCAAACGAGAGTCTTTTCATCCGACGCCGTCGGAAACCCCTGGTCGTGGCTCGTTCCGTCCAATCTCGGTCCTCGCCACTGCGGCCAATTTTCAGCCACCAGTGGAGCAGCCGTGAAGAGCAGGAGCAAAAGTGTGAGCAAACGCATACAGGGGAAAAAAGGGGGAAATAGCAATTTATGCACCTACGCCGCTTGAGCAACCGAGGTTTCAGGGGCGGCGCTTTCGCTGCTGCCATGTCAGGTTGCGCCAAGGAAAAGGAAATATTCTGTCCGGTTTTCTTTTTCAAGGTGGGCAGAACGTGGAAAACCATCTCAAATACCTCGTATTCTGAAGTTCTGTCCCAACCTTTCGATGAAATTCGTTCTCTGTTCCCTCTTCGCCGCCCTCGCCTTCGCCCTGCCAGTTCATGCCCAGGTTGAATTCAAATCCGGCGATTCCGTCGCCATCCTCGGCAATGTGCTGCCCGACCGCTCCCAGCACTTCGGTTGGTTGGAGGCGATGCTGGTTCAGGCCAACCCGCAGGCCGACATCACCTTTCGCAACCTCGCCTTCTCCGGTGATGCGGTAAATACCTGGCATCGCATCGATGACTTTGGCACCCGCGAGGAGTGGCTCGGAAAGGTGAAGGCCGACGTCATCTTCGCCTTCTATGGCAACAACGAGTCCTTCAAAGGCTACGAAGGCATCGAAGAGTTCAAGAACAACCTCGACACCTTCATCAAAGAGACGAAAGCGAAGAACTTCTCCGGCAAGGGCAATCCTCGCATCGTACTCTTCTCCCCGATCGCCCTGGAGAAATTGGACAATCCCAGCCTCCCACCCGTGGAGGAAAAGAACACCAACCTCCAAAACTACACCGCCGCGATGAATGAAGTCGCCGCCGCCAATGGCGCCACCTTTGTCGATCTTTTCGACCCAAGCCAGAAAGCCTACGGCAAAGAACCGTTCAGCCTCAATGGCTTGTATCTCAATGAGGCCGGTGACAAGGCCATCGCGGCCGCCGCTTTCAAGGCCCTCACTGGCAAGGACGCTCCCGCGGTGAACGAAAAACTGCGCCAGGCCATTGTCGACAAGAACTGGGAGTGGCATCAGCGCTACCGCACCGTCGATGGCTACAACGTCTATGGCGGCCGTTCCGGCCTCGCCTTCACCGCCGGTGTCGGCGGCTTTAAGCAGAACGAGCGCAATCCCGAAAAGCCTTACATTTCCAATTTTCAAGTCATGCAGCAGGAGATGTCGCAGCGCGACGTCAAAACGGCCAACCGCGACAAGCGCGTCTGGGCCATCGCCAAGGGCGGCGATCTCGAAGTCAAGGACGACAACCTACCCCCGGTCGAAAAAGTACCGACCAACATGCCTAACCCAAAGGAAGGCAAAGACTTCAACAAGACGCCGATGACCGCCATGAAGTTCACTGAGGAAGGCCTGGTTGCCTTCCCGGACGCCAAGGCGGCGATGAAGGACATCCAGGTCCACAGCCACATGAAGATCCAGCTCTTCGCGGATGAAAAGATGTTCCCCGAACTGGTCAATCCCGTCGCCATGCAGTGGGACACCAAAGGCCGCCTCTGGGTCAGCGCCTGGTTGAACTACCCCGAGCGCACGCCCTCCAGCCCGAAAGGCGACAGCCTCCTCATCTTCGAAGACACGAATGGCGACGGTACGGCCGACAAGATGACGACCTTTGCGGATGACTTGAACTGCCCCACCGGCTTTCAGATCTACAAAGACGGCGCCATTGTCATGCAATCCCCCAGCCTCGTTTACATTGCCGACACCGATGGCGACGGCAAAGGCGACAAGCGCGAGCGCATCCTCATGGGCCTATGCGCGGCGGATAGCCACCACGAGACCTGCTACCTCAGCTATGACAACGGCGGCGCCATCTACCCCAGCGACGGCGTCTTCCATCGCACTCAGGTCGAAACCATCTACGGCCCCGTCCGCAACACCAACGGCGCCATTTACCGCTTCGATCTCAACCGGCACAAATTTGAGCGCTTCACCACCGACGCCACCGTCAATCCCCACGGCAAGATCTGGGATCGCTGGGGCAATGCCTACTTCACCGATGCCACCGGCAATGTGAACACCTTCGCCGAAGCTTCCTCCAGCTACCTGCCGCCCGAAGGCGGCGGCAGCGCTAAGCTCAAGCCGTTCTGGGACCGCCCCGCACGCCCAAGCCCCGGCAATGGCATCATCAGCAGCCGCCATTTCCCGGAAGAGTTCCAAAACAACTTTCTCAACTGCAACGTCATCAGTTTCCAGGGCATCTGGCGCGTCAAGCTCAGCCAGGACGGCTCCGGCATGAAGGGAGAAACCGTCGAAGACCTCGTCAAAGCCGACCCCGCCGTCTATCCCACCTTTCGCCCTGCCTGCGTCAGTGTCGGCCCTGACGGGGCTTTGTATTTCTGCGACTGGTCGAACGCCATCATCGGCCACATGCAGCACCATCTGCGCGATCCGAATCGCGACAACAAACATGGCCGCATCTACAAGATGACCTATGAAGGCCGGCCGCTTCTGAAGCCGAAGAAGATCCACGGCGAAAGCATCGACAATCTCCTGGAACTGCTCAAGGAATGGGAAGACGGCACCCGCCAGCTTGCCAAGGTCGAACTTGCCAAACACGATCATCTTCAGGTCGCCGCCGCCGCCAAAAGATGGGCAGCGGGCTTGGACAAGAGCGATCCAGAATTTGAGCACCACCGCCTCGAGGCCTTGTGGACGCACCAGTGGGTGGATGTCGTGGATGCTGAGTTGCTGAAGGAGATCCTCGGCTCCCCCGAACCGCGCGCCCGTGCCGCAGCCACCCGCGTGCTTTGCTATTGGAAAGATCGCGTTCCCGGCGCTTTGGCTTTGCTCAAGGCTTCCGTAAATGACGAAGACCCGCGCGTCCGCATGCAAGGCATCCGTGCCCTCAGCTTCTACCAGCCCACGCCGGATGCCAAGGCCGCTCTCGAAATCGCCTATGAAGTTCTCAAGCAGCCCACCGACTACTACATCGAGCACGTGTTCAGCGAAGCACACAAGGGCCTGCAGTCCGTCCTAAAAGAGAAGATCCTTCCTGCCGATCCGGCCGTGCTCGCCGCCTTCCTGGAAAAGACGGCCGACGGCGACCTCAATGGCCTGCCCAAGATCGAAGCCGTCCTCACCGAACAAATCCTTCGTCCCAGCGTGAGAGCCGACGTGCGCATGAGCGCCGTCACGGAGATGGCCAAGCTGAAGAAGTCCACCCGTGCCGCTGTCATCGCCGATGCACTGAAGACCATCGAAGCGGCTAACGGCAAGTTGAACAAAAGCGCGGACGAACTCGGCAAATTCCTCGGCATGGAACCGAAGGCCGATCTCGCCAAGAGCCGCGATGCTTTGCTCACTATCGCCACTTCAGCGAAACAGGCGCCCGTACGCCGCAACGCCTACGCTGCCGTCATCGTCGCCGACGGGTCTCCCGACCAACTCTGGACCGCCGGCAATGACGCCACGCGTAACGTTCTCATTGAAGCCATCGGCCTCATCCCGGCCAGCGAAGCCCCTCTGCGCGCCAAGTTTCAACCCCTGCTCAGCGGCCTGCTTTCTGATGGCAAGCTCAACGGTGCTCGCCTTCGCGCGGTGCTGACCGCCCTGCCGCTGACCGGCCTCGAAAACGCCGCGACCAATTTTGGCATCGTCGCGAAACATCTCATCGAGGGCAAGGAACGCACCGCCGCCGCGCGTGCCTTGCTGAAGTTTCCCCGTACCTCCTGGTCCGCCGATCAGGCGAAGCCCGCTGCCGAGGCGGTGCTCGCTTATGCGAAAACCGTTCCCGCGGGTGATCGCTCCAAGCTCGACTATGTCGAAATCATCGCCGCCGCCAAGGAACTGGCCGCGCTGCTGCCGCCCGACCAAGCCAAAGCGACGCTCAAGGATCTTCGCGCCGTCAGCGTCGATGTCTTCATCGTTCACACCGTCCATGAGCAACTGCGTTATGACACCACCAAACTCACCGTTCAGGCTGGCAAGGCATTCGAGGTCGTCTTCGAAAACGACGACGTCATGCCGCATAACTTCATCATCGTGCCCCCTGGCAAGCACATGGAAATCGGCACCGCAGCCATGACCATGACGCCCGATAAGTTGGACAAACAGGGCCGCGCTTTCATTCCGCCCAGCCACGAAAAATCCATCATCGCCGCCACCAAACTCCTCGAACCCGGCCAGAGCGAAACCCTGAAAGTCAAAGCCCCCTCCAAACCCGGCGACTACGAATTCGTCTGCACCTTCCCAGGCCACGCCCTCATCATGTGGGGTACCCTGAGTGTGACCAAGGATTGAGTTTTCGCCATTCTCAGTTATTGTTTTTTCATGACTACCACGCTGGAAGCCGGTCACAAACTAACTCTGCCTGCCGATGCCGTTGCCCAAGGGCACCTGGAGCAGGGAATGGAGTTCAGTGTGAACGTCACCCCGGCGGGAGCTATCATCCTGCGGCCAAACCATCCACGCGCGATGTCCCTTTGGGAGCATCTCCGCGGCATGGAAGGCCTGGAAATCCCCCGGGATCGCGAGATCCTTGGGAAGCCCATTGACCTGTGAGGTACTTACTCGACACGAACGTGCTTTCGGAGGGGCTAAAACCTGCACCCGACGCCCGTGTCGCTGAATGGATGAATCATAACCAGGATGAATCTGGCATCAGCGTTCTTGCCCTGGCTGAGATGGCACGCGGTGCCGAAGCTCTGCCAGACGGAAAGCGAAAAAATGAATTGCTGCGCAAAGTTCGTTTCTTGCAGCAAGACTACTCTGACGCCATCTTGCCTCTCGATGAGGTGATCGCCTGGGAGTGGGCTCGATACTGCCGCCGGATTGCGGAATCAGGTCTCCAGATTGCGGTGGTTGATAGCCTAATGGCCGCCACCGCCCTTGCCTATGGTCTAGCTGTTGTATCCCGCAATACTTCAGACTTCCCGCTCGTTTCAGTCATCAATCCCTTTGAGAATTGATCGTCATCGCACCCCGCCCCAACCCAACCATCATGTTCCGCCGCACCCTCCTCACCCTTCTTGCCGCGCTGCCGTTCAGTTCGTGTTTCGCTGCCGATGACTTTGTCACCTATGCACCCGCGGGTGAAGCCAAAGGCAAGCACATCATCTTCCTTTCCGGCGATGAAGAGTACCGCAGCGAAGAGGCGATGCCGGCGTTGGCGAAGATCCTCAGCCAGCATCACGGCTTCAAATGCACTGTACTTTTCTCCGTCGATCCCGATGGCACCATCAATCCCGATAACGGAGCCAGCCTGAGCAATCCCGCCGCGCTCGACAGCGCTGACGCCATCGTCATGCTCCTGCGTTTCCGCAAATGGAACGACGAGATCCTCGGCAAATTCGATGCCGCGGTAAAACGTGGCGTGCCCATCGTCGCCCTGCGCACCAGCACCCATGCCTTTTCCGGCATACCGAAGGAGAGCCCCTACGCTGCTTGGAACTGGAACAATGCCGGCGGTTTCGGCAAAAAGGTCCTCGGCGAAACCTGGGTCAGCCACTGGGGCCATCACAAATTTGAAGCCACCAAGGGCATCATCGAAGCCGCTAACGCCAGCGACCCGGTTCTCCGCGGCGTCGCCGACGTCTTCGGCACCACCGACGTCTATGAAGCCGCCCCTCCCGCCGATGCCAAGATCCTCATGCGCGGCCAGGTACTCCAGGGCATGACTCCGGACTCACCGCCTCTCAACACCAAAAAGATGCTCGCCGACAAAAAGACCGAACAAGGCATCAACGATCCCATGATGCCCGTGGCCTGGACCCGCGTCGTCAAGAATGATGCCGGCGCCGAAAACAAAGTCTTCTGTTCCACCATGGGCGCCGCCAGCGACCTTCCCAACGAAGACCTGCGCCGCCTCATCGTCAATGCCATCTACTGGGGCCTCGGCCTCGAAGTCCCGGCGAAGGCCAACGTCGCACTGGTCGGCGAATTCGCTCCCAGCGCCTACGGCTTCAAAGGCTATCAAAAAGGCATCAAGCCCGAGTCGCACGCCCTAAAACAGTAGCAAAAACTTACCGGCGCTTCTTCAGGCCGGTCAGCGTCAGGATCACGCCCGCCACAAAATGCGCCGCCAGCGCGACCATGGCGATCGTCGGCGTGGCGAACCATGTCCTAACAAAAATCGTGATCGGCTGAAACACCGCCGTGTCCTTCAAGGTCTCGACGCTGCCTGACCAGCCGTAATAAGCCGTCACCAACGG
>JAXMIV010000069.1:0-3717 GCA_034377045.1 Prosthecobacter sp.
GCAGCAACTGCCGCTCCTGAATCGCATGCTCTTTGCCTTGGCCCGCTGGCATGCTCAACCTGATGCCACCTCCAGCCTAAAGGTACAGTGACAGTTTTGTCACATCCATCGCCACCTTTCAGATGCCGAACACTACTGACAGGAGTGTCCGCGCTCCTCTCGAGATGGGAGCAAGGGGACCGCAATTCGTTCCTGATGCTTTTGGCACAGATTTGAACGGATTCATACGGATGGCACGAAGGGGGAGAAATCCGAATGACGAATGTAGCATGACGGAGCGGGGATTTCGGCGGGCTCACGCCAGCCGCTACGGGATGAGGGGAGTTTTTTGGCACAGATTTTCCACCGATGTTACGCAGATGGCACGGATGGGATCGAGTGACGAATGAGTCGATGCGAGAGGGACGACAGTTGGGGCCCAACGGTTCTACTTTACTCGATTGTCACGGGCGCGCCGCGATTGGCGCCTGGATCTTTTGGCACGGATTTTAACGGATTTATACGGATTACACGGAGGGGGGCGGGGGCTCCTGATTCCCGCATAGAGGACTATGCGGACCACTTTTTTGGGGCGGGAATTCAGGGCCGGGACGGCCCTGGCACTTTCGACAGTTGGGGCCCAACTGTTCTACTTTACTCGATCGTCACGGGGGCGCCGCGGTTGGCGTTGGAGGGGATTTCGGAGAGGGCGCCGTCGATGTATTGGTGATGCCAGAGCTGGGTGGCGACGACGGCGGCGAGGCCCATTTCGACGGAGAGGCGGGGGAGGGAGCCGGGGCGCATGTGGCGGAAGGCTTTGCGCCAATGGCGGACGGCGGTGGCGTCGAAGTAACCGGTGTGCTTGAGGGAGGCTTCGCTGAGGAGTTCGCCGACGAAGGGGGGCTCGGGGTCCATGTGGAAGCTGTCCAAAGGGGCGCGGAAGATGACTTTGCCGCGTTGATAGATGGATTTGGGCAGCCAGCGTTCGGCCAGGAGGCGGAGGATGTGTTTGTCGCGGAAACCATTGAGTTTCATGTCGGGATGCAGTTTCGCGCAGAAGTCGAAGACGGCTTCATCGAGGAAGGGATAACGAACTTCGACGGAGGAGTGCATGGCGACGCGGTCGCCTTTGGCCTGGAGGAGATGGCCGGCGAGGGTGACGCGGCCACCGACCCAGATGCCGCGATTCAGGGGATGCCAGCGTTTGGCGCGTTGCAGGTTCAACCCCAAGCCGGCCCAAGGATCGGAATTGGCGAGGACATCCTGCATCGGCTCGCCGTAGAAACGCAGCTTGGACAGGCCTAACAGGCCGTAGGAGTCGATCCAGGCGTTGGGGCCGCCGACATGGGCCTCGGTGCGGCGGCGGAAGGCGGAGGGGTACTGCGGGACTTTGTTGAGGCGCAGGAAGGCGCGGCGGGCGCGATCGCTGAGGCGAACGCCGGGCAGGATATCGAGATAGCCGAGCAGCTTGGCGGCTTTGTACCAGGGATAGCCGACGAGCCACTCATCGGCGCCTTCGCCGGTGAGGACGACTTTTTGGCCGCAGGCGTGGACCTTTTGGGCGAGTTGCAGGAGGGCGGCGCAGGAGGTGTCGATGACCGGGGCCTCGGCGGCGTGAATGAGGGTGGGGTAGGTTTTGAGGGCGTCTTCGTCGCGAAAGTCCTGCACGGTCGGGGGCGGGGCGCCGATGTGTTTGGCGACGAGATTGGCGGCGCTGAGTTCGTCGAGTTCCGGCTCGTGGACGCGGACGGTGTAAGTGTGAATGTTCTTGCCGTGCTTGTGGCAGGCGAGGGCGAGGATCATGCTGGAATCGACCCCGCCGGAGAGGTAGGAGCCCACGGGAACGTCCGCGCGCAGGCGCCTTTCGACCGCGGCGAGCATGAGGCTTTCAAACTCATCGACCAGCTTGTTCGGATTGGTGGTCGGCAGTTCATCGCCCTGGTCAGGGAAGTCCATTTCCCAGTACTTGTGTTCCTGGATGGAGGGATGGCTGCCGCGGCCGTGGGCAGGGGAGATTTCCAGATAGTGGGCCGGGGGCAGCATCTGCACGCCTTCGAAGCAGGTGATCGGGCCGGGAAGGGCGGAAAAGGTGAAGACGTGGTCGAGGCCGCGCCGATCCGGCCGCGCCGGGACCATGCCGGAGGCGAGGAGGCCTTTGATTTCGGAGGCAAAGAGCAGCCAATCGCCCTGGCGGGTCCAATAGATGGGCGAGATGCCGAAGCGGTCGCGGCCGAGCAGGAGCTGTTTGCGCCGGTCGTCCCAGAGGGCGATGGCGAACTGGCCGCGCAGGCGCTCCCACATGCCTTCCTGGTGGTCTTCCCACATGTGGGGGATGATTTCGGTGTCGCAGTGGGTGTGCAGAACGTGGCCCCGGGCGGCCAATTCGACGCGCTTTTCCAGGTGGTCGAAGAGTTCGCCATTGAAGACCACGTGGACGTTGCCGTCTTCATTTTGCATGGGCTGCTGGCCGTCCGCGAGGCCGACGATGCTGAGGCGGCGGGAGGCCAGGGCCAGGCCGGGGCGGATGAAAAAGCCCTCTTCGTCCGGTCCGCGATGGATCAGCGCCCGGGACATTCGCTGAATGATTGCTTCCGGCACATGGCGCCGTCCGACCAAATCCATGACTCCTGCTATGCCGCACATTTTTATTGATCCTCAGTTCAGTATTGCCTTCCAAGCATTCGTTTTCTCACTAGAATCCGCGCTCATTAACGCTATGGGCACGATTTCTGCAAGGAACGCAGTACATTGGCAATCAACGCCGCTGGCGCAGCCACGCATCTGTACTTGGGACTTAATCGGAAAAAGGAGACGCAATCGTATGGACAACAACGAATACAGTGGCGTCTCCCCTTAGTCATCAAACGAGTTTGTATTGACCGACAACAGCACGCGCTTTTTCACTCATATGCACAAAGAAGGTATTGCCATCATTGGTATCGGTTGTCGTTTTCCAGGCGGTGTGAACGACCCCGACGCGTTTTGGAAGCTCCTTTGCGAGGGGCGGGACGCCGTCTCAGAGGTGCCCGCTGACCGCTGGAATGTGGAGAGGTTTTATGATGCGGAACCGGGGGTGGCGGGGAAATCCATCACCAAGCGGGGCGGTTTTCTCGACACCATTGACCAGTTCGATCCGCAGTTTTTCGGCATCTCGCCGCGCGAAGCTCCCTACGTGGACCCGCAGCATCGCCTGGTCCTGGAAACGGCCTGGGAGGCGATTGAGGATGCGGGTTTGGTACTGGACTTCGAAAAGGGTACCGACATCGGCGTTTTTGTCGGCATTTCGCATACGGACTACCAGGTCATCCAGGGTACGCCGTGGGATTCCGCCGGCATCAGTGCGCACTCCCCCACCGGCACGGCGCACAGCATCGCGGCGAACCGCATTTCCTACTGCCTGAACCTGCGCGGCCCCAGCGTCTCGATGGACACGGCCTGCTCCTCGGCGCTGACGGCCGTGCATGCGGCCTGTGAGCACATTTGGACCGGCCGCGGCACCACCGCGCTGGCGGGTGGCGTGACGGTGATGATCACCCCCGGCGGATTCATCGGTTTCTCGCAGGCCTCGATGCTTTCCCCAGACGGGGCCTGCAAGGCCTTCGACGCGGATGCCAACGGTTTCGTGCGCGGCGAAGGCGCCGGCATGGTGCTGCTGAAGAACCTTTCCCAGGCGCTCGCGGATGGGGACCCGATTCACGGCGTGATCCTGGGCACCGCGACCAACCAGGACGGCCACAC
>JAXMIV010000070.1:0-3987 GCA_034377045.1 Prosthecobacter sp.
GTGCTTTGGGAAAACATGATCATCGTCACGGCCGAGACTGGTCCCACCAATCGCGCTGTCATCGCGCTCGATGCGAAGACCGGTAAGGAACTGTGGCGGCATGTGGAGAGTTTCATCGCGCACAAGAAAAACGGCCAAAACAGCTTCGCGAGCAGTTCCGCCTTTGTCGATGCCGACCGCATTTACATCAATTGGAGTACCGGCACGACCATTCAGGCGCTGGCGCTGGATCACCAGGGCAAGCTCGCCTGGCGCAATGAGCACGTGGCCGATTACATCCACGAGCACGGCACGGGAGTTTCACCTCTCGTCGTCGACGGCGTCATGATCGTGCGCAGCGAATTTGACTCGAAGAAGGGCGACAAGGTGTACACCGATGACCCCGTCCAGATGGCCTGGAAGAGCTGCATCGTCGGCCTCGATGCGAAGACCGGCAAGCAGGCGTGGAAGCTCGACATTCCCAACTGCCTCAACACCTTCTCCACGCCCATCGTCAACGTGCGCGACGGCAAAAACGAAGTCATCTGCACCGATACCGAAAGCGGCGTGATGGGCATCGATCCGAAGGCCGGCAAAATCAACTGGCAGTACAACCCCGGCTTTCAACAGCGCAGCCTGAGCTCCGGCGTGCTGCATGACGGCATCTATTTCTGCACCTTTGGTTCGGGCGGCGGCGCCAAGGAACTGGCTGCGGTCGACGTCTCCGGACCCACGCCGAAGCCGGTGAACTTCGCATTCAGCAAGGGCCTGCCGTACGTGCCATCCCCTCTGGTCATCGGCGATCTGATGTACCTCCTGGGCGATGGCGGCATCCTCAAGGTGGTGGACTTCAAGACCGGCAAGGAAATCTACAACGAGCGCGTCAACGGCAGCGTCGGCAGCAGCAAGTTCTTCAGCAGCCCGGTGGCCGCCGACGGCAAAATCTTCTGCGGCAGCCAGCAGGGCGACTTCATCGTGCTGAAGACAGGCCCGCAATTTGAGCAGATCGCCGCCACCAAACTCGACGGCCCGATCAACGCCACCTTCGCCATCGGCGAAGGCCGCATGTATGTGCGGACGGACAAGAGCCTGTACTGCATCGGCGACAAAAACGCGCCGCTGCCGTAGATTTTTTTCAAATATTCAGTTGGGCCGTCAAATGATTGGGTACTTTCTCAAAACCACCCAGCACTCCGGCGGGCTGGCGCTGCGATTCACCGGCCTAATCAATTGCGCTTCAAAATCTCGCGGTGACAGCCCCGCGATCCAGGCCCCGATCGCCTGCTGCTCCTGCGCGCCGCCTTCATGGCCCGGATACACCGCCACCGTCAGCAGCCCGCCAGGCGCCAGCAACTCAAGAGCAACCGCCAACGCCTGCAAAGTCGTCTCCGTGCGCGTGATGACCGATTTGTCCGAACCCGGCAGGTAGCCGAGATTGAACATGATACCCCGCAGCCGCCCGTGCTGCGCCAGCGGGATCACCACGCGCATGGTTTCATGACCCGCACAAACCAACGTGAATCGATCCTCCGAGATGCCTGCCTCCAGCAGCCGGCGGCGGGTTTCGTCAACGGCCTTGGCCTGCACATCCATCGCGTAGACATGCCCTTGCTCACCCACATGCCCGGCCAAAAACAGCGTGTCGTGGCCATTCCCAGCGGTCGCATCCGCCACGACATCGCCGGGGCGCAGGCGATCCGCCATCAGCAACTGCGCCCAACCGACCGCCGAGGGCAGACCGCCGCTGGAACTGGCGAGGCGGGGAGGCGGATCTTTTTCAGTCATGCACGGAAGAACTTCTCGATGAGCGACAGGATTGACAGATTCTTGCCGTGTGCCTAGTTTAATGCAGCCCTCCCGCGAAGGCATCCAGGAAATCTGATTCCCCCGCCATGAATCGCATCTTCTGTCACCGCTCCCATGGCGACACCGCCTTGAGATTCCGATGAACTTATATGTCAGTAATCTGGCCTATGGCCTGACCGATGATGAATTGCGCAGTGAATTTGCTGCCTTTGGAACTGTGACGAGCGCCCGAGTGGTGCTTGATCGTGAGAGCGGACGTTCCCGCGGCTTCGGCTTTGTCGAGATGCCCAATGACGACGAAGCCCAAACAGCCCTGGCCGCGATGGAGGGCGCCGATCTCGGCGGCCGGCCGCTCCGCGTCGTCGTGGCCCGGCCCAAAGAGGAGCGCCCGGCGCCCCGCAATTTCGCCGGCGGCGGGGGAGGCGGCGGCGGTGGGAATCAGCGTGGCGATCGCGGCGCGGACCGGAGCGAACGCGGCGGCGGCGGTGGCAAACGCGACTGGAGCCGCGAACGCGGCGACCGGGGTGGCGGCAGCAAACGCGACTGGGACCGCACCCCCCGGGATCTGGGCGACAGCGACTACTGATCCGGCCGCGAACCAAGAGATTTGCGAGTGCCACCCCCGGCCTTCTCCTGGGGTGGCACCTCCGTTTGCGGCCATTTACCTCGTTGAGCTTAAATATTAAGCCTTTGCAAAATGAGCCTAGCTGCGCTAATTTCCGTAATTGGTATATTCTCCATGCCTCGGCCCTGCGCTAGACATGGCGGAGGAGGCACTCGTGACCGCCGTCTCTGATATGTTGCAAACGGGGGCAGCGGGCGCTGCCGAACCGAGGGCGGCAGCTTCCCCAGGCGAGCCGCAGACAGACATTGGTGAACCGCATCTTGCGGATCTGGCAAAAGCGCTCACCTTACGCGCCCTTTTTTGCCCTTCGTTTTCGTGAGCCTTTCCCACCCGACCGATGACCTCCGCGTAGCGGAGATCCTGCCGCTGATTCAACCCGCGCTGTTGATGCATGATCACCGTTTGGGTGACACGGAATCCGCCTTTATCGAAACCACGCGCAAACGCGCGGAAGCCATCGTCAATCTCAAGGACGACCGCCTGCTGGTGGTCGTCGGCCCCTGTTCGATTCATGATCCCAGCTCGGCGCTGGAATACGGCACCCTGATTGGCCGGGCGCGGGAACGCCATTCGGCGGATCTCGAGATCCTGATGCGGGTCTACTTTGAAAAGCCGCGCACCACGGTCGGCTGGAAGGGTTTCATCAACGATCCGCACCTGGATGAAAGCTACGACATCAACAACGGCCTGCGCGGCGCGCGCGGTCTGTTGCTCAACCTCGCGAAGATGGGGGTGCCCGCGGGCACCGAGTTTCTGGATGTGATCACGCCGCAATACATTGCCGATGTGGTGGCCTGGGGGGCAATTGGCGCCCGCACCACGGAAAGCCAGGTGCACCGGCAACTCGCGTCCGGTTTGTCCATGCCGGTGGGTTTCAAGAACGGCACGGATGGGGGCATTCAAATCGCGCTCGATGCGATCCAGGCGGCCGCAGGGCAGCACTGTTTCCTGTCGGTGACCAAGGACGGTGTCGCGGCGATCGTGAAGACGAAGGGCAACGCGGCCTGCCATGTCATTCTGCGCGGCGGCAAAGGCGGAACGAATTTCGATGCGGCATCCATTCAGACGGTGATCGATCAATTGCAGGCACGCGGGTTGCCGCCCAGCGTGATGGTGGATTGCAGCCACGGCAACAGCCTCAAGGACTATCGCAAGCAGCCATTGGTCACGAACGCACTGGCCGAACAAATCACCGCCGGCAGCCGGGCGATCACCGGCGTCATGATTGAAAGCCACCTGGTCGAAGGCCGGCAGGATGCCAAGCCGGGCCAGGCCCTGCAATACGGCCAGAGCATCACCGATGCGTGTGTGAACTGGCAGACAACTGAGAGCATGCTCGAATCGCTCGCGACCGCGGTGCGAGCCCGCCGCCATTAACCGGTCCCTTTCTTCATGCTGACTCCCACCACCGCACGAGAAGCCATCGAGCGCATGGCGCAATGCCGCGTCCTGGTGGTGGGTGACGTGATGCTGGACCATTTCATCTGGGGCCACGTGCGCCGCATCTCACCGGAAGCACCGGTGCCGATCGTCGAAGTGACCAAAGAAAGCTGGTACCCCGGCGGCGCCGCCAACGT
>JAXMIV010000071.1:0-9296 GCA_034377045.1 Prosthecobacter sp.
TGCGCAATTGGGATGAGTATCAAAGCAGCTCACCGAGCTGAGTGAAAACCGCGAAATGGCCAAAGGCAGCGATCCCGAGTTGGCGGCGATGGCTGCCGCCGAGATTCCGCCACTGGAAAAGCGCGTCGAAGAGCTCGAAAACGCCGTCCAGTTCGCCATCCTGCCGCCTGATCCCCTGGAAGGCCGCGATGCCCTGGTGGAAGTTCGCGCTGGCACCGGTGGCGATGAAGCGTCCCTTTTTGCCGCGGATCTGGTGCGCATGTACTCCCGCTTCGCTGAAACGCGCGGCTGGAAAGTGGAAACCCTCGAGTCGAGTCCCTCCGATGTTGGCGGCTTCAAAGAAATCGTCATGAAGGTCAGTGGCGAAGACGTCTTCCGCGTGCTGAAGTACGAGAGCGGCGTGCACCGCGTCCAACGCGTCCCTACCACCGAGGCTCAAGGCCGCATCCACACCTCCGCAGCCACCGTCGCCGTGCTGCCGGAAGCCGAAGAGATCGATTTCGAACTCAAGCCCGAGGACGTGCGCGTCGAAGTCAGCCGCTCCTCAGGCGCCGGCGGCCAGGGCGTCAACACCACCGACTCTGCCGTGCAGGTCATGCACATTCCCACCGGCACCATCGTCCGCTGCCAGGACGGCCGCAGCCAGATCAAGAACAAGGAAAAGGCGCTCACCATTCTGCGCTCCCGATTGCTCGAAAGAAAGCAGCAGGAAGAAGCCGCCAAGTACTCCGCCCATCGCCGCAACCTCATCGGCTCCGGCGGCCGCGAAGAAAAGATCCGCACCTACAACTACCCGCAGAACCGCGTCACCGATCACCGCATCGAGATGACCCTGTACAACCTCGACATGTTCATGGAAGGCCGCATGGATCAAATGGTTGATTCGTTGCTTGCCAGTGATCTGCAGGAACGGTTGGCGGAAGCGGGATTGAAGTAAGGTAAAGCCTCGCCTAACCTCGACCGCCGCCATGCCCGAGATGCGATACAACCCAATCACCCTCGACTGGGTCATCATGGCCCCGGAGCGGGAGCTCAGGCCCAGTGACTTTCCCGCGGAACTGCCGAATCGGGAGGAGCGGCCAGCGCATCGCGAGGGCTGCCCGTTCTGCGTAGGCAATGAACACTCGGCGCCGCCGGAGATCTGCCGTGCTTCGGCCGCTGACGGTTCCTGGACGGTACGGGTGATTCCCAACAAGTTCTCCGTCTTCGCCACCACGGATGATTTGTGCCGTGTCGCAAACGGCACCTTCCGTTCCATGGCCGCCGCCGGGTCGCATGAGGTGGTGGTGGAGCATCCCAATCACAGTCTGTCTCTCGAGGACATGACGCCAGCGCATCTGGCCGTGATCCTGGGCATCTTTCGGGAACGCTATCAGGCGCTGCGGCAAAACCCCAACGTGGAGAGCATCGTCATCTTCAAGAACCATGGTCAACGTGCCGGCAGCTCGTTGACGCATTCACATTCGCAGATCACGGCGGCGCCCATCCTTTCATCCCAGGTGTGCATGCGCCTGCAGGAGGCCCGGCGCTTTCACGAACTGAACGGCGGCTGTCTGTATTGCCAGGTCATCCAGGACGAGCTTCTTGCCCAGGAACGCATCATCGAAGCAGGCTCTTCATTCGTCGCTTTCGCGCCCTATGCGTCGTTGTCACCGTATCATCTGTGGATCTTCCCACGCCGGCATGCGTCATCGTTCGATGCCATCAGCGATGAGGACATCGTCGAACTGGCAGGCGTTCTCAGCCGTGTGTTGCGCCGGCTTGCCAAAGCGGCGGGCGGGCCCGACTACAATTTCACTATCCGCTCCTCGCCGGTGAGTGAATGCAGCACGCAGTACTTCCATTGGTACCTTGCCATCGTGCCGCGCATGAATCAGCTCGCCGGCTTCGAACTCGGCAGCGGCACCTACATCAACAATCTGTGCCCCGAACGCTGCGCCGAACGGCTGCGCAGCGTCGTGGTGGAATCATGAGTAGTCGAGCACGCGATGCATTTTCGCAAATCGTTGTAACCTTCAATGCCGCTCGAAATTCGCCTCCTCAGCCCTGGCGATGCCGCCATGTTGCAACATGTTGCACCGGGTGTGTTTGATCACGCCATCGATCCGCGGTGGAGCGCCGAGTTTTTCGCTGATCCGCGGCATCATCTTGCCGTGGCGATTGAGGATGGTTTGGTCGTCGCCATGGCATCCGGAGTTCATTATGTGCATCCGGACAAACCGCCCGAACTCTGGGTCAATGAAGTGGGCGTGGCTTCCACGCATCAAAGCCGCGGCATCGGCCGGCAAGTCCTCGCCGCGCTTCTGGCCCACGGACGGACGTTGGGCTGCGCTGAGGCCTGGGTCATCACCCATCAGGGAAATACACCAGCTCGGCGGCTCTACGCGGCGGTGGGAGGCGCGGAGGAGGAAGGCGACATGCCGGTGATGATCACGTTTGATCTCACTCGGAGCAACAATGCCTCTGTCTCCGCCTCATCCGGTTGAGTGTGCCCGTTCTCGGTCGGCTACTGGACATGGCGGCCAGCTCCGGCTGCATCGGCCTCACCCTCGCCGCCGCCATCCGCAAAGCCGCACAAAAGCTGGCACAGGCCCTCTCGGGAATGAATCATCACCAGCCTATCAGCTGCCAGATCCGGTAGCGGGCGGTCGCGCTATCGAAGATTGCGCCGTCTTTTGAAGGATCTCGATGATGCAATTCTCCAGGGCCTTCAGTGCCTTCGGCTGGGCCTCGGTGCCGTAGGTCAAATAGATCGCCAAGCCCGAACCTCCATCCCAAGTCGCGGGGAGCTTGACCGTTCGCCTGCTAAGCCCGCCTTCCTTTTCAGTGACGTCAGTCAACTCGGGAATCTCTTCCGGATCGCGGACCTCCACATCCAGAAAAATCCCTGATTCGGATGCCGATTTTTCAATCTGGCTCTGATGATCCACTCGCAGTTGAAACCCTCGCAGGGTAGTCTTGACTACGCCCCGTTCACCGCCGTTCAGGGCAGGCACAAGCGCCTTCTGGAACAGTGCCAAAGGATCGTCAAAGAGATGCTTGAGATCATCCGCCGCGAAGCAGGGCATCGCAGTCAGCAACGTCGCGAGCACTACCGTGTGGATCTTTTTCATACTGATTCCAGCTATCGATCAACTCCAGTGAGGATTATCTTCTATAAGCCCGTCTGTAAACACAAATCAAGGCCATGGCTCATATCCCTGCATTTGTCGGCTCACGCACAGGTCAATTGCTCCATCATCCCTGGCTCTGCGATCTCTGCCCCTCCGCCTCTGCGGCAAAATCCGCCCATCCCTGGCCGCACCCATGCGCCCATAGTTGACTCTTCGCCCTTTGCCCTTAGCTCTTCGCTCCCCCACTGATGAAGCTCCTCCTTGAAACCCTCACCGCCGGTACTGGCTATCTGGAGAAGCGCGGGGTGGACGAGGCGCGGCTGAACATGGAGCACCTGCTCGCCCATGTCCTCGGCTGCCGCCGGCTGGACCTGTACCTGCGTTTCAATGAGTCGCTCGCGGAACCGGACCTGATCACGCTACGCACTTTGACCCGGCGGCGGGCGGAAGGCGAGCCTTTGCAACATTTGTTAGGCACGGTGGACTTCCTCGGCCATGAACTGGTGTCCGATCATCGGGCCCTCGTGCCGCGGCCGGAGACGGAGTTCCTGGTGGACTGGCTGATCAAGGAATATGCCGCGGGCCGATTGAGTGCGGACCTTCCCGGCAGACTGCTGGACATGGCGGCCGGCTCCGGCTGCATCGGCCTCACCCTCGCCGCCGCCTGGACGAAGGCCGGAACGGCGGCCATGCTGGCGGATATCTCTGAAGATGCCCTCGACCTGGCGCGCCTCAATGCCTCGCGCCTCAAACTCGATACGGTGCAGTTCGTGCGCAGTGACCTTTTTGACAAGATCGCCGGCAGCTTCGACCTCA
This sequence comes from Prosthecobacter sp., assembly GCA_034377045.1. GTDB lineage: Bacteria > Verrucomicrobiota > Verrucomicrobiia > Verrucomicrobiales > Verrucomicrobiaceae > Prosthecobacter. The sequence goes on from JAXMIV010000071.1 coordinate 3,930, forward strand.
TTGTCGCCAACCTGCCCTACATCCCCAGCGGCGAAATCCCCACCCTCAGCCGCGAAGTCCGGCGCGACCCGGTCCTCGCCCTCGATGGCGGTCCCGATGGTCTTGACATTGTGCGCCGCTTCTTAAGCGAAGCACCGCCGCATCTCAATCCAGGCGCCTTTATCGCGCTCGAGGTTGGCGACGACCAGGCCCACCGTGCGGCGGAACACGCCCGCCATTTGGGCTATCAGAGCATCCGCACCTTCAGTGACCTCGCCGGAATCGAGCGCTTCGTCCTGGCGCAGGCACCCGCCGCATTGATCCCAAATGCCGGAGCCGCGGAGGAAATTCCGGATTCCGCTTAAATTGTTTGTAACTAAACTGTCGGAAAACGGTATTGCCCAGTGTTCACGGGCTTTGTCCGACGGATTGACTTTCACGGTGGTCACTCCGCCGGACGAGCCCGTGGATGTTTTATAGACTGGGCTGGTTTGATTTTTCGCCATCTTCTCGCTTGCCTCCCCCGGCCTGCGGCGGAAAGGGGACGGCATCATGGAAAAACTCATCGTTCACGGCGGCGCACCTCTGAAGGGCGCTGTTGACATCAGCGGCTCAAAAAACTCCTCCCTGCCCATTCTGGCAGCCACGCTGCTGACCCAGGACACCTGCACCATCCGCCGCGTCCCGGATTTGAGCGATACCAACTACATGGTGCGCATCCTCGGTGAATTGGGCGCTGAAGTCGAGCGAGCGAGCGGCGTCGTCGTCGTCAAAGCCGAAAAAGTCAGCTCCGTCGCCCCCTACGACCTCGTGCGCAAAATGCGCGCCTCCATCTGCGTGCTCGGCCCGCTCACGGGACGACTGCGCCAAGCCACGGTGTCCCTCCCCGGCGGCTGCGTCATCGGCGACCGGCCCGTCGATCTCCACCTTAAGGGTCTCGAGGCCCTCGGCGCCCAGATCAAGGTGGAAGGCGGCGACATCTTCGTCGATGCCACCCAGGATTTTCGCGGCGGGCCGATGAACCTTTCCGGCAAACACGGCTCCACCGTGCTCGGCACCGGCAATGTCATGATGGCGGCCACCCTGGCCAAGGGCACCACCACCATCGAAGGCGCCGCCGCTGAGCCCGAAGTCGAAGATCTCGCCAATTTCCTCATCAAAATGGGCGCGAAGATCGAGGGCGCCGGCACCGACCGCATCGTCATTGAAGGCGTCGAAGAACTGCACGGCGCCGAGCACACCGTCATCCCTGATCGCATCGAAGCCGGCACCTTCCTCTGCGCCGGCGCCATGTTGGGTGAAGGCGTGACCCTGCGCCGCGTCAATGCCGATCATCTAAAGACCGTGCTTGATGCCCTGCGCCAATGCGGTTTTGAGCTCATCATCGGCAAAAACACCATCACCATCAGCCCGAACCCTAACGCCACAGGCTTCGACCTCACCACTCTCTGCTACCCCGGTTTCCCCACCGACATGCAGGCTCAGTTTTGCGCCCTCGCCTGCGCCATCAACGGCTCCAGTACCATCGCCGAGACCATCTTCCCGCAACGGTTCATGCACGTCGCCGAAATGAAGCGCATGGGCGCCCAGATCGACCTCGAAGGCGCCACTGCCACCATCCGCGGCGGCCATCCCATGAAAGGCGCGCCCGTCATGGCCAGCGACCTGCGCGCCTCCGCCGCCCTCGTCCTCGCCGGCCTCTTGGCTGAAGGCAAAACCGAGGTCAACCGCCTCTACCACATCGACCGTGGCTACGAGCACCTGGACGACAAGCTCGCCTCTTTGGGCGCGAAGTTGGAGCGGGTGCGGGAATGATCCAAAAGAAACCCGATCCGGACGGTTCGCCATGAAGACAACTTCACTCTATATCGATACGCTGTATCGTAAGCCCCAAGGAGATCGTGTATGCCAAATCAAATGACACATGACTCACTGCCAGACTTTGATGCCGTGGCCGAGAGCCGCAAATGGAAGGAGGCCGTGGCACGAGAAACCGAGGGGATGACTGCCGCTGAACGAACTGCATATTTCCGCAGCCACTCATCCGTTGCGGCCATTCGCGAATCGGCTAAACAGAAAAATCCGCCTGAAAAATCTTTTGTCCTGCGCGAGGAGCCACCAAAACCCCAATCCAGCCGTGAATAATCGGCGACGCGGCTACTGCGCGTGCCAATCTTCAAACACCTTCGCCATTTCCGCCACCCGTTCGGGTTGTTGTTTGGCGAGGTCGTTCATCTCAGTGCGATCGGTGGACAAGTCATAGAGCTCCCACGGTTTGCCGCGCAGAGCGACGAGTTTCCATGAGCCGATGCGGACGGCTTTGGCACCGGAGGTGGCCCAACAGAGCGAGCGGTGAGCTTCGCGCGTTGCGCTTTTCAGAATGGGAAGCAGCGATTTCCCGGCAATGGGCGTCACGTGACGATCATTGAACTCAGAGGGATAGGGTTCAGCAGCGGCATCGAGGCAGGTCGCCGTGATGTCGGTGATGTGGGCGAGTTCGCTGGTGATGCCGCCTGCCTTGGCGATGACTCCCGGCCACCACGCGATCAGCGGGGATGCAATGCCGCCTTCGTGGTTCGATTGTTTGTGTTCGCGGAAGGGCGCGTTCGCCACATTCGCCCAGGCAGGACCAGCGGTCACGAAGTTATCGGCCGGCCCCGGTTGGATCGTGGGCTTGTTGCCGACTTGAGTCCGCGTGCCATCGCTGCGCCACGTTTGGTTAGGCTGATCGAGCCGGCCGACGGCCTGATCAGACGCGCCGTTGTCGCTGAGGAAGAAGACCAGCGTATTCTTGTCCGCGCCACTTTCGCGCAGGGCATTCATCACGCGTCCGACACTTTGATCCAGGCAATCGATCTGCGCCGCATACGTGGCCATGCGCTCCGCCTCCCAGTCGAGGAACTTGGCCTCCGCCCACGGAGCCGCGCGTTGATCACGCGGCGAAAGTTTCGTGCCGGCGTTGATCAGGCCATGGTCGATCATCCGCTTGAGACGCTGCTCGCGTGCGCCGTCCCAGCCGAGATGGCGATAAAGCTCGCGATACTTGGCGATGTCCTCCGCCTTCGCATGCAGCGGCCAGTGCGGCGCGTAGTGCGCCATGTAGAGGACGAACGGCTTGGCCTTGTCGGCGCCACGAATGAACTCCTCCACGTAGTCCGTGATGAGATCGGTCTTGTAGCCGCCATCGGGAATCGAAAAGGGCTTGCCATCCCGGTAAAAGGCCGTGTTGCGGACGTTCTTGAAGTAATTGCCCGGGCCCTTGTGCCCCGTGGTGCCAAAGTAGCGGTCCACATACCGCCCGATGTTCCCCGGCTCATGCCAGTCCTCCGCGGTGACCATGTCCAATCGCCCAACAGCGCAGGTGGCGTAGCCGGCCCGCTTGAGCACTTCGAAGGCCGTGACGCAACGGTTGTTGAGCAGGCCGGTCCAGCCCGTGATTCCGACCTGATGCGGATGCAGCCCCGTCATCAGAGCCGCCCGAGATGGACCACAAAGCGCACAGTTATAGAACTGCGAAAAGCGGAGGCCTTCTGCCGCGAGCCTGTCGAGGTTCGGCGTTTTGATCTCGCCACCATAACAACCGAGGTCAGAGAATCCCATGTCATCGGCGAGGATGAGGATGATATTTGGCCTTTCCGCGCCCAGAGCGGGGCAAAAGGCCGCCGCAAAGAGCACCGGAAGCAGAAAGAGACGCCGCATAAGGTGTGGAACCCGCTTTCTTGAGCCCGTCTTGCGTCGCAGGGCGAAAAATACCTGTACAATCCCCACCTGCCTAACGTTCCAGGGGTGAACCGATAGGCATCCCCATGAAAACTCTTCTCCAAAAAGCCGATGAGCTGAGCCGCCGCGACTTCGTCCTCGGCGCCGCCAAAACCTGCCTGGGCGTCACCGCGGCGCCTTTGTTTCTCAACGAGGCCAAAGCTGCCTTCGAAAACTCCTCCAAACTGCGCCAGGTGCCGACTGCGCGGAATGTGATTTACCTCTACATGACCGGCGGCATGAGCCATCTGGACACCTTCAATCCGCAGCCGGACACGGAAGAAGCCGGGCCGGTGAAGGCCATCAAGACCTCCGCGGACGGCGTCCGGATCTCCGAGTACCTGCCGAAGACCGCCCAGTACATGCACCACGCCGCCGTGGTGAACTCCCTCACCTCCACGCAGGGCGCCCACGCCCAGGGGAACTACTTCATGCACACCAGCTACACGCTGCGCAGCACCATCAAGCACCCCAGCATGGGCGCCTGGCTGACCAAATACCAGGGCCGCAGCAATCCCACGCTGCCTTCCAGTGTGGTGGTGACCAATGACAGCAAGCACCCAGGCGCCGGCTTTTTCGAGGCTGCCGTCTCCCCGCTTGTCCTCAGCAACCCCACTACCGGCCTGCAAAACAGCCGCCGTCCCGGCGCACTGAGCGAATCCGATTTTGACTACCGCCTGAACCTGGCCGGCAAGCTCGACACCGCCTTCCGCGCCACCTACGACTACACCGACCTCCGCGCCATGAGCGATGTCTATAAAGACGCCGTCCGCATCATGAAGAGCGAGGATCTCGTCGCCTTCGACCTCAACCAGGAGCCGCCGGAAATGCACGAACTCTACGGCAGCGATTCCTTCAATCAGGGTTGCCTGCTCGCCCGCCGTCTCGTCGAGCACGGCGTCCGCTACGTCGAGGTCAGCTTCGGCAGTTGGGACACCCACACGGACAACTTCGTCCGCGTCCCGGAAAATTGCGCCACCCTGGATCAAGGTCTCGCCGCGCTCCTCGGCGATCTCGAAAAGCGCGGTCTGCTCAAGGAAACCCTGGTGGTGCTGACCACCGAATTCGGCCGCACGCCCAAGATCAATCAGAACGAAGGCCGCGACCACTACCCGAAAGCCTTCAGCAGCCTCCTCGCCGGCGGCGGCATCCAGGGCGGCCAGATTTACGGCAAGACCGACAAAGGCGGTCACGAAGTCGCGGAGAACAAACTCACCCCGCCTGATTTCAACGCCACCATCGGCTACGCCCTCGGCCTGCCGCTGGATCAGGTCATCTTCTCCCCCAGCAAGCGCCCCTTCACCATCGCCGACAAAGGTCAGCCCGTGACCGCGCTTTTTTAGCAATGCTGGTTAGGCTTCAATAACAAACCGCGTGGTTTGTTATTGGGAATGAAGCACCAATGACCGGCCCCTCACCCTGTGCCCTCTCCCCAAAGGGGCGAGGGAAGCCCGTTGTCGTCATCCCTACGCTACAGGTATACGACATCCATCGCTCTACCATTGGCGCAGTCCAAAGCACCTTGCCTCTCCCCGCAAGCGGGGAGAGGCAAGGTGAGGGGTCGGCTCCGTCCACCATCCCAAGCAACTCACTTTCCACCCTGCCTCCGACTGAGCACTGAGCACTGAG
>JAXMIV010000072.1:0-4895 GCA_034377045.1 Prosthecobacter sp.
GAAGATCCGCTCGTCAAGCGGCGGGACCGTGTTCCTACCATCACCGTTCAGGGTGACAATATTGAGACGACCCAACCGCCGGATGTTTCTTCCGGGATTTGGGCCAAACTTGCATCGCTTCGAGAATCGCTGCCAGAAAACTATTACATCGAGATGGCGGGTTCGATCGAGGAATCAAAGAAAGCCAACTCGGCACTGGCTCCGCTTTTCCCAATCATGCTTCTGTTCATGCTGGCGATCATCATCATTCAGGTGCGTTCTTTCTCGGCCATGTGGATGGTGATGCTGACCGGGCCGCTTGGACTGATAGGGGCAGTGCCGGCGCTGCTCATTTTTCAGCAACCATTTGGATTCAATGCCATTCTCGGTTTGATCGGTCTGTCAGGTATCCTAATGCGGAACACTCTCATTTTGATGGGTCAGATTCATTCCAACCAGGCAGATGGTCTGGAGCCGTATCATGCGATTATCGAGGCCACCGTCCAGCGGTCGCGACCGGTCATCCTGACCGCACTGGCCGCAGTGCTAGCATTTATTCCGCTCACGCATTCGGTGTTCTGGGGCTCCATGGCTTATGTGCTGATCGGAGGGACCGCCGTTGGCACGGTATTGACACTCGCCTTTCTCCCGGCCCTATATGCTATCTGGTTTCGAGTGCATGGCGAGAAGGATACCACTGGAGAAAATAGGGGGTGAGCGCCGTGTCGAAAACGGGCCGTTGTGTCGGAATCTTGGTGGTAGCATCCAGGGGCTCCCGTGTACTGCCGCGAGCATGATCGGCTTTTAAAAACTTGCCAACACATTTGCCAGCATCGAGGAACCGCACGGACCACGCCAAGCCCTTTTCCCTTCGCAAACGCCCTTCGCAAACGCCCTTCTTATCGCAGTGGCGGACAGAGAGGGATTCGAACCCTCGATACCGATTAAGGTATACACGCTTTCCAGGCGAGCCCGATCGACCACTCCGGCATCTGTCCTCAACTCAGCAAACGGCCGCTGGTCTGGTCGGCAGCGGGGGGCCAACTGTGCTGCGGGGAGGGACGAGTCGCAAGTGATTTTCGGGGAGATTGCCGAGAGCGTGCGGTGGGCGAGGAGCGGTTGCTGGTTCAGGAGGTGCCGGAGAAAAGAAGAGGGCAGGACTCATCGCCCTGCCCTCTTGGATCTGCTAATAGATGAGGTGGAATCAGGCCTGCATCGGCCCGGCAACGCCGCCAGTGAGCTCTTCGGCTATATGCACGGGTTTGTAACCGCCGATGATCCTGAAGTAGAGCAACAACAGCAGGTAGATGATCGCCATCGTCGCGGGGATGAACGAGTCAGCCTTCAGAGTATTGCGGTCACCCTGCTGGTCCGCCTTTACGATCGCATCCTGCTCAGGCGACTTGGGATTCGCCTTCTTCGCGTCGGCTAGCTTCATGCCGTCGATACCTACCACATTGGCAAACTTTAGCAGATTCGGCAGAATCTCGAACTCAGAAGGTTTCTGGGCCTTGTTTGCCTCGTAAACAGCCACGTTGGTCTTCTTCAGTTCTTCGCTGGCAAAGCGGTCCTTCGCATAGCCTAGGCCGGGGGAGCCAAAGAGACCAGCTGACATCATCCCAATGCCACCCATGATAGACATGGCCACCGCACCGGATCGTGGAAAGCGGTCACCCACCACCGCAAGCATCGTCGGCCAGAAAAATGTTTTGCCTAGGGCGTAAACGGTCAGCGCTGCCATGGCCATCATGAATCCGGAAGCCATGCTTGTAAGTTGCAGACCGGCGCATGCCAGCATTGCGCAAACCAGCAAGATTCCCACCGGCGACAGCTTGAGATTCTTCTCAATGAAGTGCGCGCAGAATCTCAGTCCGAACATCAGGGCTGAAGTCCAGATGAAGAGAATTTTGCCCTCTGTCGGAGAGAGGATATTACCGGTGATGTTTTGGATCCACTGGTCAGTACCAAGCTCCACGGCACCGACGAGGGCATGAGCAATGAACAGGATGAAAAGCATGAACGAGCCGATCGAGAATCGGCTCAATCCGGCAATCGCTAGGAACAGCACCGCAGCGATGATGTAGGTGAAGATGCCCGGGAGCGGAGCGAATCCAAAAAGAGTGGGAAGGGTAATGGCAAAACGGCCCAGAAAGAACGAAGCGACGACGCCGCCAAGAATACCGACATCCTTGAGCATGTCTCCGAAAGGAACACCCTTCGCACTGGCTTCGGATTTGGGGAACTTCTGGCCCATAAACATCAGCGCATAGATCAAGGTCGGCACTAGGTAGAGGGCGAGTTGCAGCTTCCAATGCAGACCCATGCCTTCATCCAGGAACCATCCCACTACGGCTCCCAGCACCATCCCCGCCGGCCATGAAGCATGCAGGATGTTGAGATAGTGTGTGCGGTTCTCTGGGAAGAGAGTGGACACCAGTGGATTTGCTACCGCTTCCAGGGTTCCGTTCGCCAACGCGAACACGAACATTCCCGCCGTGAGCACGGCGAAGGCGCCATCTTGGCCCATTGAGGGGGTGGCCATGAAGGTGATGACTGCCGAGGCAATATGGAAGACGAATGCCGCCGTTACTAGCCATCCATAGCCGATCTTGTCCGCCACGAAGCCGCCCACCACGATCCCCACGCAGAAGCCGGTGAATCCAGCTCCACCGATGGCGCCGAGTTGCGCGCCGGAAAAGCCAAACTCAGCCCCCCAGTTGTCAAAGATGCCGCCACGAATGGCGAAGCCGACGCCGGCGGCGAGAATGGCCATGAATCCGGCAACGAGGAGCCGGCTGGCGTTAGGTGCGATGCCTTCTGTTTTCGCGGACATGGGGATGTGGTGTTGAGTTCCTGAGTTTGGGTTGATTGAGTCTGCGTGAACGGCGGAAGTTGCCTGATACTAGCAAGCCGCCCTTTTTAAGTGGGTGTACCGAGGCGGACAAGGAAAAAGTGCGGGGCCGTCAGTGTTGGATCTCCACCGGCTTGTAGCCGCCGCGGCTGCGAAAGTACAAAAAGAGACCGATATAGCACACCAACATGAAGGCCGGCAGCAGCGCGGTACGGGCGAAGGTCTTCTTCTTGAATTCGTTCTGGATGGTGGTGACGATCTTCATTTCCGCCTCTGGAAGCTTCGCCACCGCCTGGGCATTCACCGACGGAGCCTTGCCGATCAAATTGACGATGTCCGCGCCTCTGACCTGCTGGTGCAGCGCGGGGTGGTTCTCGCGCAGCGCCTTGTCGATGTCCGTGTCCTGCCAAATGCCCATGAGCGGTGCTCCGATCACGCCCATGCCGAGCACACCGATGGCGGAAACGCCATTGAGGGAGAGGGCGCCGCCCCGCGGGAACTGCTCCGACACCATCCCCAGGGTGGTGGACCAAAGGAAGGTTTTGCCAAAGGCGTAAAGGGTGGCGACAGCGACGATGGTCCAGCCGGTGGCTCCCTGAAGGAGAAGCAAGCCGGCGATGGCCACGGCGGCGCTGACGACAAGTAAGCCAATGGGTGAAAGCCGATGGACGATGGGTCCGGCGAAACTGCGCAGGATGGTCATGATCACGGAGGTATAGACCAGAATCCAGGCGGCGGCTTTGCCGAGTTCCAGGCTCAGGAGGTCCGGCATCCAGGTATCCGTGCCCAGTTCCGTGGTGGCCAGGAATGGCATGGTGATGAGGATCACGATGAACATGGGCCGGCCGAGAGATTTGGTGTAAACGCCCGCCCCGAACGCCACCACTGCGGCAATGCCAAACACCATGGTCCAATTGGCCGCGGCGCCCCGCGCCTGGTAGATGGCCATGATCAGAAACACGGTAAATACGAAGAAGCCAAAGGCGCCGAATTCACTCAGCATTTCGCGATAACTCACCCCAGCCGCGACGCGCTCGTTCACCGGGAACTTGCGTGGGAGAATCAGCCACGTGTAGATAGCGACGGGAATCAGGCACATGCCAAATTTCAACTGCCAGGACACATCCCCCAACAGCATGGTGAAGATGCTCCCCAAAGCGATGCCCAGGGGCCAGCCGGCGTGGAGGATGTTAATCCATTTGGCCTTGTCCTTGCTGAAGAGCGTGGCGACCACGGGGTTGATCAGGGCTTCGACAGTGCCGTTGGCCACGGCGACCGTAAAGGTTCCCCAATAAAGCAGGTCGTTGCCCGGTTTTGCCATCAAGGTCATGCCGATGGCGAGGAAGTGGCAGACAATGGCAAAGATCGACGCGGCCTTGTAGCCGATTTTGTCGATGATGAGGCTAAATACGATGATGCTCAGGGCAAAAGGCCAAAGGCCAACGCCGAGAATCCGCCCGACTTCCCCCTGAGATAGCTGAAACTGTCCGGCGATTTCTCCAATCACCGTCGAACGCACGCCAAAGACAAACGAGGTGGCGACCAAGGCGATGAAGCAGGCCCAGAACAATTTCATGTCTGGCTGCACGGGAGTGGTGGAAGTGGATCTCATGAAGGAAAATCGGCGTGATTACAGGGGAAACCCCACAGGGCGGCAACCCTTTTCTTTCCTGAAGTCCACGAGGCACCCCTTCAACGTATCCTGACGTGGCCCGGATCCGAACTCAGATTCCATGCCCCAAAACGCGCTTTCTCCCCAACCTCCGACCTTTCCTTGACGCGGGTGGCGGCTGACCGCATCTTCTCGATGCTTCCGCCCGCTCGCCGGACAGGAGCCTTTTCCCCCAAAGATGCAGACTGTTTCTCACCGATCCTGGCGGCCCTTTTTCCTGGGCTGTTGCCTCTGGACCTTCGTGTGCGCCACCGACGGCGGGGCACCTCCGAGGGCGGTGCCGGTCGAGGACGTGACGCCCGAGACGCCGTTACCGGTGACGGTTAAGAAGAAAACCAGCCTTTCCGCCTCCCTGCTGACGCAGAAAGAGGCGCGCACGATGCGCCTGAGCAT
>JAXMIV010000073.1:0-3546 GCA_034377045.1 Prosthecobacter sp.
AGATGGGGCTTGCGAGCCTGGAGGAGAAGGAAGATACCACGCCGATGTGGCGCAATCCGCACCAATGCCTGGCGGGGCCTTGCGCCCAGCAGGGTATGCTCTTTGCCGGCGCCACCCTGCGCCTGAGTGCGGCGCCCGCGATCGAAGTCAAGGGACTGGTCTACGAAGGGCTGCATTACCTGGTTCTGCATGAACTCGGTCACACGCTGGGTCTCAATCACAATTTCAGATCCAGCCAGTTTCACGATCTGGCCTCCATTCACAAACGTGAGATCACCGAGAAAGTTGGCCTAACCGGATCTGTGATGGATTACCCGCCTGCCAACGTGGCGCCGCAGGGAATCCCCCAAGGGCAATACTACACCACCAAACCGGGGCCTTATGATCATTGGGCCATCGAATATGGCTACGCGGAAGGCCTGGAAGATCCGGCCAAGGAGGCGCAGCGTTTGGCAAAACTGGCGGCGCGCTCCCATGAGCATGAACTGGGCTTTGCCAATGATGCGGATGACATGCGCAGAAGCGGGAAGGGGATCGATCCGCGGGCGATGATCTTTGACATGAGCAGCGATGAGGTGACCTATGGCACGCAACGCTGTGAGATCGTGAAGCAGAAGCTGGCCGAATTGCTCGCTAAACAGCCGGAGAAGGGTGCGAGTTGGCAATCGCTGACCCAGGCTTATGTGACGCTGACCACTGAGGCGGCGAACTCTTTGACCGCGATCTCCCGCTACGTCGGCGGGGTGTATGTGGAGCGTGCCTTCGTCGGCCAGGCGCCCGATGCCAAACCGTTTACGCCGGTGGAAAAGGCGAAGCAGCGGCAGGCCTTGGAGGCATTGGCGAAATATGCCTTCGCCCCGGATGCCTGGCAGCTTCCCGCGGATCTGGCCAGCCATTTGCAGCAGCAGCGGCGCGGCTTTGATTTCGACAGGGAAGATGAGGATCCGCGCCTGCATGAGCGTGTGTTGAAACTGCACCGTGCCTTGCTGGACCATCTGACCCATACCGACTTGCAGCGCCGCATCGTTGATAGTGCTCTTTACGGCAATGAGGTGCCGTTGGGCGAGGTGATGGGCACGCTGACCAAGGCCATCTTTGAGGGTGATGCGGCGGCGACCGGCCCAAATACTCTCCGGCAGAATTTGCAGTCAGAATATCTGGACCGCCTGCTCAAGATCGTCAACAGCAGCGTCTATCAGCCAGCGGCCCAGGGGGTGGCGTTTGGTCAGATCGAGCAAATCCGGGGCTTGATCGCCGGGCCTGCCTTCACCAATCCGCAAGGTCATGCGCATGCCGCGTTCCTGGCGTACAAGATCCGGCGCGGGTTGGATGAAGGGAAGTAGGGCGCGATGCTGGCGTACCTTGCCTCTCTAGAGGCGAGGGCGCCAACCCTTGAGACGTCCATCACCCAATGACTCGGCTCTGGAGAGCCAAGGTACGGCCCTTGAGATACCTGGCGTCCAATGGCTCGGCTCTGTAGAGCCAAGGTACGCCGGCCATTGCAAATGCTCCACCAGAGACTAGGTTTCCCGTTCTCCCACGAACGCATGAATTATCCTGACAAAGCCCGCCGTGTCATCCGGCTTGAGATTGAAGAACTCGAGCGGTTGCACTCGCGCATCGGGGCTGCGTTCAGCCGTGCCATTGATTTGCTGCTGGGCTGCGTGAAGAAACGGGGCAAACTGGTGGTCTGCGGTGTCGGCAAGAGCGGCAACATCGGCCGCAAACTCGCGGCGACCTTGAACAGCACCGGCGCCACGACGGTGTGCCTGGATGTGGGCGATGCTTTGCATGGTGACCTCGGCGTGGTGGATGCGGGTGACATGGCGATCCTGCTGAGCTACAGCGGAGAGACTTCCGAGGTCCTCGATTTGCTGCCGCACCTCAAGCGCCTGAACCTGCCGATCATTGCCATCACCGGCGCGGCGGATTCCACCCTGGCGCGGCATGCGGATTGCGTGCTCGACGTGCAGGTGACGCAGGAAGCCTGCCCGCTGAACCTCGCGCCCACCTCAAGCACGACCAACATGCTGGTGCTCTGTGATGCGCTGGCGATGGTGCTGCTGGAGGCGCGCGGCTTTCAATCAGAAGACTTCGCGAAGCTGCACCCGGGTGGTTCCCTGGGCCGGGCCTTGCTGACCCGTGTGGCCGATGTCATGCGCCAAGGTGAGCAACTGGCTTTGATCACACCGGAGACTCCAGTGCGAGAGGCGCTGCATGCGATGACCCGCGCGCGCAGCGGCGCCGCGGTGGCGACGAATGCCGACGGCTCTCTCGCCGGCGTCTTCACGCATGGCGACTTTGTGCGCGCCTTTCAAAAGGATCATGCCATCGCGGAGCGACCCGTGTCGCAATTCATGACCGTGCGCCCGGTCAGCATTCAGGCGAACAAACTCGCGGCGGAAGTGCTGGCGACGCTGCAGACGAATCGTGTCGATGACGTCGTGGTGATCGACGAAGCCGGCCGCCCCGTGGGCATGGTGGATACGCAGGATCTGACGCGGCTGCGGTTGGTGTGAGCGAGAGGGTTTCTTTCGGTCATCGCACCTGGCCTTCGTCATCAAAATCTTCCGGAATATCCACTGGCGGCAGTTTTGAAATGCCAAAAATTTCGGCCTGCGTGGCGCAGAGGCAGCCGCCGAAGATGATGATGACGCCGGACAGGTAAATCCAGACCAGGAAAATGATGACGATAGCGAAGGCACCGTAGACGGCGTTGAAATTGCTGATGCCGTACACGTAGCGCTCAAAGAGATTGCGGCAGACCTGCAAGAGGATCGTGGTGATCAGAGCCGGGATGGCGACCTCGGAAAACAGCGTGGGCCGCCGGGGGGCGAATTTGAAGAAGATGCTCAGCCCGTAAAAGAGCACGGCGGAGGGCACTAGAAAGGCCGCGTATTGAACCAGCCCGCTGAAGATCTCCGCATTCAGGATCGTCAGGTGCTGAACATAACCGAGGACCACGGGCGCAAGCACGCCGATGAACAAGGCGCTGGCGACGAGGCCCAGCATGGCGACGCTGTGCATGGGCAGGCGCCACCAGGGATACTCGATGGTGCCCCAGGCGCGGTTGACACCCCGCACCATGGCGTGGAAAAAGTGCGTGGAACTCCACAGCAAGCCGATGACGGCCAGGGCGCTGACGCTGTCCCGGGAATCGATGATGCCATGAATCGTGTGATCGACGATGTCGCGGTCCGCCGTGTTGAAGGGCATGTATTGGGCCAGATATTTGATGATGTAATCCGCCACGGCCGCGGAATCGAAGAACTGTGATCCCAGGGTGACGAACAGCAGAATGAGCGGAAACAGCGCGAAAAAGGCATAGTAGGCGAACGAGGCGGCCCGCTGCTCGCCGTCGATATCAAAGAACCGCAGCACCGCGCCCCAGAACATCAAAGCCACGCGCCGCCACCAGCCAAGGGCGGGATGGCGATCAAAGAATGGCTCGGGCATGCCGTATTTAAACCGGTGAAGCGGATTTCTTCAATGCAGCACTTGGCGGAACCGTGTACTCTTTGATATTTATGAGACCTCTCATCGCAC
>JAXMIV010000074.1:0-3030 GCA_034377045.1 Prosthecobacter sp.
GCGAGCCATCCCCCATTTCCGATCTCATCGTCGGCGTCGAATGCGGCGGTTCCGATGGCTTTTCCGGAATCTCCGCCAATCCCGCCATCGGCCATGCCGCTGATCTCCTCGCCGCGCTGGGCGGCGCACCCGTGCTCTCCGAATTTCCCGAACTCTGCGGCGTCGAGCAAAGCCTCTGCGATCGCTGCGAGACCCCGGAACTGGCCGATAAGTTTGTCAGCCTCATGCGCGCTTACGAAGGCGCTGCCAAGGCCTGCGGCTCCGGCTTCGACGCCAATCCTTCCCCCGGCAATATCCGCGACGGCCTCATCACCGATGCCATCAAATCCGCCGGGGCCGCCAAAAAAGGCGGCACCTCGCCCATTGTCGACGTGCTCGATTACAGCGAGCCCATCCGCCGCCACGGTGGCCTAACACTTTATTGTACACCCGGCAACGATGTCGAATCCACCACCGCCCTTGCCGGCGGCGGTTGCACGCTGATGCTCTTCTCCACCGGCCTCGGCACGCCAACCGGCAATCCAGTATGCCCCACCTTGAAGATTTCCACCAATACGACGCTCGCCCGGAAAATGCCGGACATCATCGACTTCGACACCGGCCCCGTCATCACTGGCGAGCACACGGTCGAACAGATGGGCGAGTCGCTGCTGGAAATGTGCCTCGCCACCGCCAGCGGCGAGTATGTTCCCAAAGCCGTTGCTCTTGGTCAGGATGATTTCCTGCCGTGGAAACGCGGCGTCTCACTCTGAATGGTTTGCGCTTGCGATGCCGTTATGTCAGGTGGCCACCAATCTGAACCCATCGCTGTCATGCTCCGCCATCTCTTCCCCTGCTTGCTGCTCGGCCTGCTTCTTCACTCTGCGCACGCAGCCTTCCAACAAGCCGCCCCCGAATCGCACCCCGATCTCTTCGTCTGGACCAGCACCTGCAATGCCTATCTCCTGCGCGATGGCGACGCCGCGCTGATGATTGATTTCGGCGATGGCAGTGTGCTCGATCACCTCGCGGAGATCGGCGTGAAAAAGGTCGCGTGGGTCTTGCTTACCGCACATCATCGCGAGGGCTTGCAAGGCGTGGGGAAATTGGACCGGGCGGTGACGAGCATCGCCGCGCCGAAGGAAGAGCAGCCATTTCTCGAGACGCCCACCCAGTATCGAAAGATGCGCCCAAAGTTAGGCGATCCCTTCACGGTGCACGGCGCCAGTTACGTGCGTCCACCGCCGACGCCGGTGAAGGTAGATCGCTGGCTAGCGGCTGATGAGACTTTTGAATGGCACGGACGGACGATTCAGTGCCTGGCCACGCCCGGTCACTCACCTGGTGGAATGAGTTTTGTATTGCGGCAAGGTGAGAAGACCTCCGTGTTCATCGGCGGTGTCATGCACGACGGCGCCAAGATGACCAACTGGTTCGACACCGAGTGGGACTACGGCTTTGCCAAAGGCATCGATGCCCTCGCGGCTTCAATCGACAAGCTGATTCTGCTGGAGCCGCAGTTGGTCTTCTCATCTCAAGGACCCGTGATCCGGAACGCCTCGGCTCAGCTCAAAACCTATCGCGACAAGCTGACCGCCTTCCGCGCGGACTACGTGCGCGGCTATGCCGTGGGGAACACGAAGCGCCCGCCGCATCCCGCGACAAAGCCGACCAAAGTGCCGATCATCGTCCAGGTGACGCCACACCTTTACATGTTTGGACAGGAGATGGCGGGCAAGAACTTCGCCATCATCATCGCCGACAGCGGCCATGCCCTGCTCCTCGATTGCGGCCTCTTTCCGAAGCTCGTCCTGGATCGCATCGTCAGCGAGATGAAGGAACATCTCGGATTGAAACAGATCGATGCCTGCTGGATCTCGCACTCGCACGGGGATCATTTCACGCTCGTGCCTGAGTTGCGTGAGCATGGCGTCAAGTTCTGGACCATGGACACCATTGCCGACAAGTGCGAGAACCCGCTCGCCTACGATTTTCCGGCCATGATCACGTCTTATAACGTCAACTTCGATGGCACTAAAATCGATCGCATCCTGCACGCGGGCGATGTCATCGAATGGGAAGGTTACAAGCTTCACATCGATTGGATGCCGGGACAAACAGAGTTCGGCAACGCCCTCTGGCTCGAGTTGGATGGCAAACGCATCGTCTTCACCGGCGACAACCTCTTCGGCGATCCGGCCGACCCCGCGCAGAACGGCCACGAATGTGTCGTCGCCCGCAACAGCGCGATCACGGAAGAAGGCTATCTCGTCGCCGCGAAGTATCTGCAAAAGCTCAAGCCCGACATCATCATGGGCGCGCACACCGTCCTCATGACCGACCCTGCCGCCTTTGTTGATCGCTATCGCGACTGGGCCGAACGCATCATCCGCCTGTATCAAGATTTGCTGCCCGACAAGGACTACTACTACCTCTACGATCCTTACTGGGTCAGTGCCTATCCCTATCGCGTCGATCTGACCCAAAAGGACTCACAGACTGTGCAGGTCACCGTGCGCAATCACCGCACCACGCCCCAGAGCCATCACATCAAACTGAATCTCCCACCCGGCATCGAAGCCAATCCCCCCATCCTCGAAGCCACCGTCGCCGCCAAGGCCCGTCAAACCTACCCCGTCACCCTCACCGTCAAAGACCGCACCGCCATCTCACCAGGCCTGCAGATCGCCCCCTTCGACATCACTCTCGGCACTAAACACTACGGCGAACTCTTCGACTTCGTGATCCTCGGCAAAGAGTCCGCGCCGTAAGGTTTGCGAGTCGTTCGGTCGAAATCACCGGGTCACCACCCACTTCGTGTCCGGATCACGCGGGCCACCGGCCCGCAGGCGCCACGAGATCGCTCGGCCAGAAAACGACACGAACACCGCCATTTCCCTCCCATGAACCCATTCTTTCTTCGACTTCGCCTCCTCTTTGCGCTGCTTTGTTTAGTTTGTGCGCAGGGGTTGGCCGCTGAACCTAGCGCCACAGGTGCGGCCCAGTCCAACCCGCCGGTGATTGACACCGACCTCCTCATCGTCGGCGGCA
>JAXMIV010000075.1:0-7968 GCA_034377045.1 Prosthecobacter sp.
AGCGCAATGCCGAGGCAAAAATGCGCGATGGCGTGGTATTGCGGGCGGACGTGTATCGGCCCGACCACGGCGGGCCATACCCGGTGCTGGTGATGCGGACGCCGTATGGGAAGCAAGGCAAGAAGTTCGATCCCTATGTGAAGGCGGGTTACATCGTGGTTTGCCAGGATGCGCGGGGACGCTACGAGTCCGAAGGGCGCTACGAATCCTTCTACCGCTTTGACACGCACGATGCGGAGGATGGTTTCGATACGGTGGAATGGGCGGCGAAACTGCCGGGATCGAACGGCAAGGTTGGGACGTTTGGCGTGTCCTACAACTCTTTCCTGCAATGGAAGCTGGCGCCGTTGCGGCCACCGTCGCTGGTGGCGATGGCGGCGAGTTCGATTCCGCCGCGGCTGACGGAACTTGAAGGGCCTGGCAGCCTCCGACCCGGCCGCCGGTTGAACTGGTTTTATTGCGGCATGAGCCCGGACATGCGGAAGCGCTCCGGCGCGCCCGGACCCGTGAACAAGATGGAAGCCGCGAAGCTTTGGAAAGAAGGCGAGGAGAAGCGGTTGCTGAACTTCCTGCCACGACTGGATTTGCCTAACAGCGTTTTTGAAGATGAGGCGGCGGCAGTCAAGGAGTGGCTGCGCCATCCACAACTCAATCCCTATGATCTCGCCGACGGTCTCGGTGACATCGGCGTGGCCAATCTGGACATCGTCGGATGGTTTGATCATTGCAACGGATCCATCGATCTGGATCAGGCACTGATGCTGCGCGGCCGAACGGAAGCGGCGCGCCAGACGCGCCTCATCATCGGGCCCTGGGGCCACAACAGCCGTGGCAAACGCAAGCAGGGTGAGGTGGACTTCGGCCCGAATGCGGTGCTTGATCTCGCGAAAACCGAAATCCGCTGGTTTGATCGTTGGCTCAAGGACAAGACGGATGGCGCTGAACGCGAGGCGCCGGTACGGATTTTCATCATGGGGACGAACCAGTGGCGTGACGAAGCGGAATGGCCGCTGCGACGCGGGACTGCGCAAACATTCTACCTCGGCGGCGCCGGGCACGCAAACACACCCGCGGGTGATGGCCGGCTCATGGAAAATTCGGCGGATTCGGGAACGGATCGCTATCAATACGACCCGCGTGATCCAGTGCCGACGTTGTGGACGCCTTCCATGTTTACCGTGCCGGCTGATCAACGCCCCCTGGCGCAGCGACAGGACATCCTAGTTTACCAAAGCGCGCCGTTGGATAGTGCATTGGAAGTGACGGGCTATCCCGAAGTGGTGCTGTACGCAGCGTCATCCGCCGCCGATACGGATTTTTTCGCGCGGCTCATTGACGTCGCCCCGGATGGCGTCGCGCGTGACGTGGCGATGGGCATGGTGCGCGCCCGCTTTCGCGATGGGCTCGATCAGCCAAAGCTTCTCAAGCCAGGGCAGGTCACAGAATTCAAAATTCGGCTGCGACCAACCGCCAACGAGTTTCAGGCTGGTCATCGCATCCGGCTTGACGTGACGAGTTCCGATTTCCCCAACTATGAGCGCAACCACAACACCGCCGCGGATCAGAATGCTGACGCGCACCTCGGAGTCGCGGAGCAAACGGTTCATCACGGCGGCCAGTACGCCTCGAAGCTCGTTCTGCCGGTGATTCCAGCCACGAACCAACCAACCAATACTGACTCCCGAAAACCATGAGCCATCGCACGCATTCCTCGAATCAAACAGCGGTTCGCCGCCGCCACTTCCTGCAAGCCGGGGCACTCACTCTGGGCGGCCTTTCCTGGCCCGGCATTGGAAGGCAGCTCTTTGCCTCTGAGACAAATGGAACGGCGCCGCTAGACATCGGCTCGCGGCGGGAGTTGTTCGTTGATGATTTCCTTATTGATCGCCTAACAGGAAAGGCGGAGCTGCGCCTGCACCATCCGCAACCGCGCGACATTGCGCTCATCCATGACGCACCGTGGGAAGGTAGTGGCAGCGGTTATCACAGCGTCTTCAAGGACGGCGATCTTTATCGCATGTACTACAAGGCGTGGGATCTTGTAGTGACCAGCGGCAAACTGAAAGCCGGATCGCATCCGCTGTTCTGCTGCTATGCCGAAAGCGAGGACGGCATTCAGTGGCGCAAGCCAGAGTTGGGCCTAATTGAATTCAAGGGTTCGAAGGCAAACAACATCGTCATTGCGAGCGGCAAGACGGGCACTGTGAATGCTGATGCCGGACACCCGGCGATCTTCAAGGATGACAATCCCACCGCAGCGCCGGATGCGCGCTACAAGGCAATTCTGCGATCGAATAGCCCCAAGGGGTTGCTGCCCTTCAAATCGCCCGACGGCCTGCATTGGTCGCCAATGAGTGACGCGCCGGTGATCACGGACGGTGCGTTTGATTCGCAGAACCTGGCGTTCTGGGATGCGGCGCGCGGCGAGTATCGCGCGTATTGGCGCTATTTCACGGAAGGTGTGACCGACGAGAAAAACTGGAAGCCAGGAGGCATCCGCGCGATCCGCACGGCGACCTCGAAGGACTTTATGCATTGGAGCGCGCAGGCCGACTTGAAATACGCGGATTCACCACCCGATCAGCTCTACACCAACCAGGTCAAGCCGTATGCGCGGGCTCCCCATATCCTCATCGGTTTCCCGACGCGCTACACGGAACGCGGTTGGTCGGATTCAATGCGAGCGCTGCCGGAGCGCGAGCACCGTGAGTCGCGCGCAACGGCAAATCAGCGTTACGGTACGGCGATTACTGAGGGGTTGTTCATGGCAAGCCGCAACGGGGTTAAATTCAAGCGCTGGAACGAGGCCTTTCTGCCGCCCGGTATTGAGCGCGATGGAACCTGGAATTATGGCCACCAATACATCGCGTGGCATCTGGTGGAAACGAAGTCCACGCTTGAAGGGGCGCCTAATGAACTTTCGCTCTATGCAGGCGAAAGCTATTGGACCGGCAACAGCAGCGCTCTGCGGCGCTACACCCTGCGCATGGATGGTTTTGTCTCGGTCAATGCGCCGATGAGCGGCGGTGACCTGCTGACCAAACCGCTAATTTTCAGCGGGAGCAAGCTGCTGCTGAACTTCGCGTCGTCCGCCGCGGGTGGCATCGAGGTGGAAATTCAGGATGCCGCCGGCAAGCCATTGCCGGGATTTGCGCTGGGGGATTGCGCAACGGTCTTTGGCGATTCATTGGAACGCGCCGTGACCTGGAAGGGCGGAGATGATGTCGGCAAGCTCGCCGGCCAGGTGGTGCGGTTGCGCTTCGTCATGAAGGACGCGGACTTGTATGCGTTGCGCTTTGCCTAGTTTCCTGCCGCTCAGTATCATTGATCCCAACCACCATGAACGAGAACCTCTTTGCGAAAGACAACGATTTGAAGCGGCTCAGGGCCTGCGTGCTGCTAATTGCCGCTGGACTCTCCCTTTCCATCTCCCATGGTGCCGAATGGTTCGATGAAACGGCTGTAACGACTGTGTTTGCCTTCGATAATGTCTCGATCCCGCACTCGCAAAATCTGCGGCTGGAGATGCGGGCGCCGACGAAGCATCCCGCCAACCCGGTGGTGCCGCGCGGTGGGCCCGGTACGCCGGACGCATCGGGGGTGCAGTTCTATGGCTCGGTCATCCGTGAGGGCGGCAAATTTCGCCTGTGGTACGTCGCCGTGGATGATGACAAGGATAACAAGGTGCCCTACTCCCGGTGGCGCGCGGCTTATGCCGAAAGCGCGGACGGAGTGAAATGGATCAAGCCCAATCTTGGGCTCGTCGAGTTTCACGGAAATAAGAACAACAACCTCATCAACATCGGTCCCTCGCCGCTGGGTTTTGTGAACCTCAAGGTCCTGTTGGACCCAGAGGAGCGGAACCCGGAGCGCCGCTACAAGATCTCCACCCACATCTACTTCAAACACAACACCCGCCTCGGCAGTCTAGCGCCCTTTGCGAGCGCGGATGGGCTGAACTGGAAGCTGCTGATCGATGCAAAGCCGGTGGAGGCGATGTTGAAGGAAGAGGATCTCGTGCTGCCTCCCATTCACTTCGAACCCTGCGGTGGTTTATACAAGTGGGACGGCATGTATTATGCGTGCGGGCAAAACGCCTTGAACGCCACGCGCCCCTACCACGGCCGTGTGACGCGGATGTATCACTCGACCGATTTCGTGCACTGGTCGCATACCAGCGCCCCCGGTTTTATTCGTCTGCCTCAATATACATTGTTAGGCTCCGGCCGCAGCCTGGAGGGTGAACAAACGCACGAGGGCATCAGTGTCTGGAATCGCCGCAACCTCTTGTTGGGCGTGGTTGGTCTCTGGCACGGCGCCAAGGAGTGGAAGGATATCGCCATTGACCTTGGGTTTGTGGTCAGTAATGACGGGGTGAGTTTTCGCGAGCCTGCCTATGAATGGACTTTCCTGAAGCGTGGCGAAGATGGCGCCTGGGATCAGGGCGGGCTGCTACAGGCGCAGGGCTTTGAGAATGTGGGCGAGCAGACCTACATTTACTACGGCGCCTGGGACCCACGCGCCTGGAAAGTCTCGGCTCCGCGCGGTGGTGTCGGTCTCGCCACCCTGCCGCGGGATCGCTTTGGCGACCTGGTGGTGGAAAAGGCCGGCGAAGGTCCGGGGGATTATCAGGTGCCTGTCGTGAAAAGTGAATTTGTCACGTCGGCGCTGCCAGTGGAGGTGAAAAACACCTGCAGCTTTTACTTGAATGCTGACGGTCTGGGGGATGAAGCCGCCCTCAAAATCGAACTGCTGGGGCCTAACGAGCAACCCCTGGCGGGATACTCTGGCAAAACCGCAGCTCTAGTTCGCCAGAGCGGTTTCCAAACGCCGATTGTCTGGGGAGACAAAACAGAGGCGCGTGATCTGCCGGAGCGCATCCGCTTGCGCGTCACCTTCGAAGGCAAACGCAACACGGACATCCGCTTCAGCGCGATCTATCTGCAGCCTGCTTCGAAAGACCCTCGGCAATAGCTCCGCTGGGACCGGCGTATTTTTCACCATGAAACGAAACGTTCTCGTCGGCTTGCTTCTTGGTAGCGTCCTGATGGCGGCATCCCGTGGCGCCACGCTCAAGACGGAGTCCTTTGACCGCGACCCGGGCTGGGAAGGCTTCAATAACCGCGTCGTGCCGAAGAAGATGCTGATGGTGAAGCAGGACTTCGGGTACAGCGCGACCAACATTGCCGGCAGGGCGAAGGGCGAAGTAGGCGGACGCATCCAGCGCTCCACCACGCCGGCTTCCTACGCCGTGCCGCTTTCGCCCGCGAAGACGCTGAATGACAAGCTCAGCGCGTCCGGCACCTTTGCCATCACCGCCTCCCAGGGTGGCGCCGGTGTGTTCTTCGGATTCTTCAATTCGCAGCAGCCCGGCGGCAGCGGGCGGCCTATCGGTTCACTTGGACTGGATTTTGACTTTGAAGGCAAGGGCGGCCGATTGGCAACGCGCCTCATCACGGGCGGCAACAAGTCCTGCGGTACATTCATCACGCCCTATCTCCCGGGCAAGTACCGTACCACACCGCTGAAGAATGATGGCACACGCTATCACTGGACGCTCGCTTACGATCCCGAGGCCGCCGGTGGCAATGGCCGCTTCACCTTCACCCTGCGCAGTGACAATCATCCTCTGCCGGTGATCGATTCCAGCCTTCCGGCGGCGTCGCAAGCGGAGGAGCGCGCACGCTTTCCCACCACGACCACCTTCACGGTGGACCTCACGCCCGGCTACAAGCTGGAAAACGCCACCTTCGACCGCTTTGGCATGCTTAACATGATGAAGGCGGGCGGCATCGCGGAGATGTATTTTGATGACTTGACCTGGAATGACCAAACGCAGGATTTCTCCAGGGAACCGGAGTGGATCGGCACCGGCAACCGCGTCACCTTTGAAGATCGCGAGCAGGTCGGCGCGCATAACTTTGGGTTTAGCGAGAAGACGAACCTCGCGGGAGGCACCCCCGGAGAGGTAGGTGGTGGGCTGTGGCGCAGCGGCGCTTCCGGTTATTATGCCGATCGTGTGGGCCCGTTCGACCTCGAACAGCGGCTGGAGGCCCGCGGCAAGGTCAAACTCGTGACCGCCGGGCCAGACTCGGACATGTCGTTGGGTTGGTTCAGCAGCGCCGCCCGGGATGGCAAGGAAGACGCGGATGCGCGCAACTTCGTCGGCATTCATGTGGGCGGTCCGACCCGCATCGGCCACTACTTCATTCCGCAGTATGCCACCACTCAGGGAACCAAGGGCAAGGTGGACAAAGGTCCGATCCTCACTCCCGGCAAACTCTTCGATTGGTCATTGGTCTACGATCCCGCGGCGAACGGCGGCAATGGCGAATTGCACGTCACTCTGGGGAGTGAGTCAGCGACGCTGCCCCTGAAACCGGGCCAAAAGAAGCAAGGCGCGAACCTCGACCGCTTCGGCCTCTTCACCTCCACCGCAGGAGGCCAGATGGTGAAGATCTACCTTGACGACTTAAACTACACCGCAGGCAAACCATGAGATCCCGGACCTGCCTCATCTTCAGTCTTTTCCTGTGCGGATTCGTCACGGCGGCCCATGCGCAAGCCCCGCCGAAAGTGGTGCTGCTGGGCGATTCGATCCGCGAAGGTTATGCGCCGATGGTCGCCGAACTGCTCGCCGGGCGGGCAGTCGTGGCCACGCCCAAGGCCAATGGGCGGGACACGGGCACGTTGTTGAAGAATCTCGACGAATGGGCGGTCAAAGAGAATCCCGATGTCGTCCACTTCAACTGCGGCATTCACGACACCAAACGTGACCAGAAAACTGACAAGTACAACGTGCCGCCCGAACAATACGAAGCGAACCTCCGGGAGATTGTCCGGCGCCTCCGCGCGGAAACCAAGGCAAAGGTGGTCTTCGCCCTCAGCACACCCCTCATCGACGAACGCACACAAGGGTACTGGAAAACCCGCAGCTACCGGCTCTACAACGCGAGCATCATGGAGTACAACGTGATCGCCCTGCGCGTCATGAAGGAGCTTAACGTACCCGTGAACGACCTTCCCGCCGCGCTGGGGGACGCCAAGGAGCTAGCGCGATTGCACGACAGCGGGGGCGTCCATTTTACCCCGGAAGGCAGCCGGAAGCTTGCGGAGACCGTGGTGGCGGCTGTGACGCCCTATCTGCCGGCAAAGTCTAACTGACTATGCGATTCGTTCTCTTTACCGACAATCTCGCCGACCTCAGCGTGCGCGATGCCTGCCGAGGCGCGAAGCAGGCGGGCTTCGACGGGCTTGACCTAACGTTGCGGCCGGGAGGTCATGTGCTGCCGAAGGATGCAGCAACCGGTCTCGCCGCCGCGCACGAAATTGCGGACGCGGAGAGGTTTGCCATTCCCATGGTTTCCACGGCGGTCGTCGCGGCTGACGAGCCGTTCGCGGAGAGCGTCATCGCCGCGGTTCACGACCGCATTCGTGACTTTAAGTTAGGCTACTGGCGCTACCAGCCCTTTGGCAGCCTGACCAAGCAACTTGATGAGGCCCGGCGCAAGCTGGAGAGCATTGTCCGCCTGGGCGTCCGTTATCACACCCGCCCTTGCGTGCATATTCATTCCGGACCAATTCTTTCGAACGGTCCGTTTTCTTACCTGCTCCTAAAGGATTATTCGCCGGCGGAAGTCGGCGCCTATGTCGATCCGATGCACATGTGCCTTGAGGGAGGTTTGTCCGGCTGGGAGATGACGTTGGACGCCCTGGCTCCATGGGTCGCTCTCGTCGGAGTGAAGAACTATCTGATGCAGCCGGCTGATCGCGACGAATTTGGGCAGCAGCGTTTTAAGGTGAGTTATGTGCCGCTGGCTGACGGCACCGCCCCGCTGCCGCAATTCTTCCGGCGTTTGAAGGAGATCGGCTATGATGGCGTCGTCTCACTGCATAGCGAATACAAGGGTGGATCTAGCTGGCGCAGGCTCAAGACCCCGGAACTGTTGGAGCAGTCGGCCACGGATC
>JAXMIV010000076.1:0-2775 GCA_034377045.1 Prosthecobacter sp.
GGTCAAAGTTTGGCTTGGCTTCCAGCTTGGGTTTGGGCAAGCCCTTCTCCAGCGCCTGCGCGTGGCTACGGGCTTCGGAGAGCGTGGCCTCAGGTACTGAGGCTGGCGGAACCGGGGTGGTCGGCTGACCCCAGGCGAGTGGGGCGCCGCTGATGACCAGCAGGCCTGCCCAGCTCAGCCAGTGATTGTTCCTCGTACCGCCTATCATAAGTACTTTACTTCAGCGAGCCTGCGGGGCATTTCAAGCCGCGAAGCGGCCCGTCCGGGGATCGGAGTTTTCTCCAGAAAAAACGCACCCGGTCTTGTGGACCGGGTGCGCCAACAGCTAAAGCCCACTGATGGTGGGGGGCCTCCATCAATAGCGGTAGCCGTAAGGATTGCGTGAATACCGGTAACGACTGTCATAATAGCGACCGTCTCCGTAGTAACGGCGATCCCGGGAAGCACCGATTTGATTGCCAGCTAGAGCGCCAAGACCGGCGCCAATGGCGGCGCCTTCCAGACCACGGCCGCTTTGGCTGCCGATGATGCCGCCTACTGCCGCACCGCCGAGGCCACCGATCACCGCGCCCCGCTGGGCATTCGGTCCCGTTTCGCACGAGGCCAGTGACAGGGCAGCGACACAAGAGAGTAACAAGGTTTTCATAGTTTATGAGTTGGATTCTACGCAAGGGGAGGCGTTGCAGCAGCCGTGCCACCCGAATGCGCCGCCGCAATGCCCCTGGTCATCGGGGCGGGGTCACGGCAATTTGCCTTGCGCCCCATGCAGTTTGCACGCCCTCTGAGCTAGCCAATTTGCATCTTCTTGCGTTTCCGGTACAGCGTCGCCTGATCGATGCCAAGTTGGCTTGCGGCTTCCGCCAGGCTGCCCGCTTGGTCGAGCGTGCGCTTGATATACGCTTCTTCGAGCTGTTGCAGGGTTAGCCCCGGCGTATCCAGCAATGTCGTGACCCCTGGCGAGTCAGCAGAGCTGCTTTCGAGACTGCCGCCGGATGCTGTCTCAACGGGGTGAATGTCCGGCGGCAGATCCGAAGCGTGCAGGACATCGCCGCTGGAAAGGATCACCGCGCGCTCAATGGCATTGCGCAGTTCGCGCAGGTTGCCGGGCCACGGGTGGGCCAGAATCCGTTCTCGCGTGTCCTCGGCCAGGCTCTTGAACTTGTGCCCGATCTGGGCGGCGAAGTGCTCCGCGTAATAATGGGCGAAACGCAGCAGATCATCCGGCCGCGCCCGCAGCGGCGGCATCTCCACCGTGATGACATTCAGGCGAAAATACAAATCCTCGCGAAAGGTGCGGTTCTTTACGCCTTCCTTAAGATTGCGGTTCGTGGCGGCAATGATGCGCACATTGGCATGCCGCGTGACATTCTCGCCAAGGCGCTCGTACTCGCGCTCCTGCAGCAGGCGAAGAAGCTGCGGCTGGATTTCCATCGGCAGTTCGCCGATTTCATCGAGGAAGAGAGTGCCTCCCTCCGCTTGCTTGATCTTGCCCCAGTGATCCTTGATGGCGCCAGTAAAGGCGCCTTTGGCATGCCCGAAGAGATCGCTTTGCAGCAGCTCCTTCGAGAGGCTGGGGCAACTTACCGTGACGAAGGCTTTGTCACGCACGTTGCTGTTGTCGTGAATGGCGCGGGCGACCATGCTTTTGCCCGTGCCGCTTTCGCCCAGAATGAGGATGGCCGCCGGCGTCTTGGCAGCTTTGAGGAGGACGTTCATCACCTCCTTCATCATCGGTGTCTCGAAGTCGAAGCGCGCTTCCGGACCACCCTGCCTGCGCACCTCGGTCACTTCCTTTTCCAAGGTCTCGATCCGCTGACTCATCTGCCGGAAACGATTGAGACGGGCGACGACGGCACGAAACTGTTCCCGTGTGAAGGGCTTTTCCAGGAAATCCAAGGCACCGCGCCGCACCGCTTCGACAGCGGTCTTCACCGTGCCCTGCGCCGTGAACATCACGACCGGGACGTTGGGATGTTGCTTGGCGAGGGCATCGAGAATATCGAGGCCGCTTTCATGACCCAAATTGAGATCCAGCAGGATCGCGTCATACTTGTCTTCCTTGAGCCGATTCATGGCGCCGGCGCTGTCCACCACGGGTTCAGCGTAGTGGCCTTCGTCGTCGATCAGCATGCACGTGGCATCGCGAATGCTTTTTTCGTCATCAATGACAAGGAAATCCATGGGTGAGAGCAATCAGAGGCTGGTTCGGGAATGGTGGTGACCGTCCGGGGGAAAGACGGGTTTTGGCAGGCGCACGATGAAAGTCGATCCTTCACCTGGACTGGATTCGAGCAAAAGATGGCCATTCATCTCCTCGACCAATTTCTTGACGATGCTAAGACCAAGGCCGGTGCTGGGCTCGCCGCCGGTGGGGCGTGCGGACAGGCGGGCGTAACGCCGGAACATGTGGTTCTTGTCCATTTCCGTGAACCCGGGTCCCTCATCGCGAATCCGGCACTCAATGCAGTCGCCGGCCGTGGGCACCACACTGACGTGCACGCTCTTGCCATGAGGTGAGAATTTCACGGCGTTCGACAGCAGGTTGTCCAGCACCTGCTTCAGCGCCAACGGATCGGTGGAGATCATGTTGCCCGGAGCGTTGAGGTCGCAGACAAAATGGATGTCCTTGCGCTCAGCGGCCAGTTGGTATTGGCGGATCGCCTGGGATGCCGCCTCCGCCAGGTTCACGGGCTCGGCGGTGAGTTGGAGACTTCGCTCAGCCATCGTGTTGGCCAGGAACTCCTTCACGAAGGCCAGCATTTGGGTGGTGTTCTG
>JAXMIV010000077.1:0-4503 GCA_034377045.1 Prosthecobacter sp.
TCGTTGGCATTGATTTCGGGGGTGCGGCCAAATTCGCTGGCCAACACAACGAGCGTATTTGCCAGCATGCCGCGAGATTCGAGATCCAGAAGCAGGGCGCTCATGGCACCGTCGAGTTCATCGCAAAGTTCGGGCACGCGCGTGAAGTTGGCGTTATGGGTGTCCCAGTTGCCAAAGGTCACTTCGACGAAGCGCACACCATGTTCGACGAGGCGGCGCGCCAAAAGGCAGCCCTGGCCAAAACGATCGGAGCCGTACTTCTCGCGCATGGCGGCGGATTCCGCTTCGAGGTTGAAGGCTTCGAGTTCCTCGCTCTTCATCATCTTCACGGCGTCATCATACATGTCGCTGTAGGCGCGGACGTTCTTGACGTTGTAACGCTCCGCGAAATTGCGGTCGAGCTGTTTGGCGGTGTCCAGGCGGCTGGCGAGGCGTTCTTCGGTGAACCATTGGTTAGGCCGAACATTGGAGATGCCGCTTTCCGGATCATTGATCATTAGCGGGGAGAAGCGGGATTCAAAGAAGCCCGCGCCCGGATGGCGGCTGTCATTGCCGATCAGGACACTGCCGGGCAGGGTGGGATTGCCGCGATCCTGGAACTTTTGCAACCAGGCGCCCATGGACGGATGACGGATGGAACTGCGCAGGGTGTAGCTGGTGCGCAGGAAGTACTGACCCTGCTCATGCGCTCCCTGGGTGGAGTTCATGCCGCGAATGATGGCGAGCTTGTCGATCTGGCGGGCGAGGAGAGGCAGGTTTTCGCTGATGCGGATGCCATCGACCTTCGTGTTGATGACCTGAGTGAGGCCCATCACGTCCTTGTTTTCCGGCTTCGGATCAAAGGTGTCGAGATGGCTCATGCCGCCATTCATGTTGAGGAAGATGACATTGCGCGCGGTGGGCACCTGCTTGAGCGGGCTGGTGTTTTCACCAGGAATCGCGAAAGCCTTATTGCCCGGCAAATATTGCATGGCGGTGACACCGAGAAAGGTCTGGGCGGCACCTGTGACGAACTTGCGGCGGGAGGAACTAAGAGGAGGCATGGATTTGGAAGTTTTAGGTGAGTCTTTAGGGGTTCACGCCAGCCTATTCGATGAAGTAGAATTGGCGGGTGTTGAGGGCGGCCCAGAGAGCGTCGCCTTTGCCGGTGAGCCCGTTGCCTTCGACCACGGGGCGGAGCAGGTCTTTCTCACCTTCAGTCGCCTTGCGGCTGAAGAGGGAAAGGTAGATGGCGTCGATGGTCTGATCGGTGGATTCGGCGCGGCGCAGGGCGCGGGAGATCATGGTGTAAGGATTCATCAGTTGACTGAAGGTCTTGCCATTCAGCAGCATGAGAGCCTGGCCAACGCTGGCTTCATCATTGGCGTTTTCCACGAGCTCGCGATCGCTTTGGCCAAACTCGCGAAGGAAGTGGCCATTGGGGGCGGGTGAACGGAGATCAACAGCGCGAACCATGAAGGTATCGCGGAAGTTTTCCCAAGCGCGCAGGGACTCGCGCTCCTTGGGATCATTCACATGAAGTTGCTCAGTGTCCCGCTTCAGGCGGGCTTTCTGGACTTCGGTCAGGCGCGCGCGTT
Organism: Prosthecobacter sp.; assembly: GCA_034377045.1. Lineage (GTDB taxonomy): Bacteria > Verrucomicrobiota > Verrucomicrobiia > Verrucomicrobiales > Verrucomicrobiaceae > Prosthecobacter. Next base: position 1,578 of record JAXMIV010000077.1, read on the forward strand.
GCTGGCGGGCGAGGATGCCGAGAGCTTCGTCAAGTTCGAGATCCTTGCCTTCCTTGCTTTTGATGACGGCAGCGATCTCTCTGGCAAACTCGTTGTCATCGACTTGCTCCTTGAGTTTGCCCGCGCGGGCGAGCTCGGCGAACTTTTTGAAGCCCATGGTGTAGACGATTTCCTGGGCGGCTTCGTCAATGCGGCGGCGCTGATTGGTGACGACCTTGCGGGCTTCGCGGACGGCGTCTTCGTCCTTGTTTTTGTTTGCCTCGATCATCTGCTCCTGGGCTTTGCGGACATCGGCGGAAAGCTGCTTCTGAATCTGAACGACCTTGGCGGCGCCTTCGGCCAGTTCCTGGGCGGTCAGGGAATTCAAGGCGCGATCCAGCCATTCGACGCGGCGGATGGCGATTTCGCGATCGACACGGGCATCGACGCTGGGAGCATCGGGGGAGGGCTTGTAAAGAGCCACCATGGAATCCCAGATCTGTTCGGCGCTCATGCGGCGCAGGAGCGGGCCGGGGAAGTGGTAGACTTCACCTAATTCGACGTCCTTGGCGTAGGCGGCGCGCTGGTAAGTCCCGCTATTGTAGACGATGCGAAGGAATTCCTTCATGTCGTAATTCAGGGCCTTCATGGTGTCTTCCAGGAAGGTCATGAGCTGCGGGTTGCTGGGCACGGTAGAGTCGGTGATTTCATCGACCGGCTCAATCACACCCATGCCCATGGCCTTTTTCCAAAGGCGGTTCGCGACGACCAGGGTGAAGCGCGGGTTGTCCTTGGTGGCCATCCATTGCGCGTAGGCTTCGATGGGCTGCTGGCCTTCTTTGACGACCTTGCCGTCTTTGGAGAAGGAGGCGGGGATGGTGGGCTCGACGGCCTGCTTGGGTTTGGCGTCGTTGTATTGGTAGTCGTGAGGCAGGCGCAGTTCCTTGGTTTTCGTTTGGTCCAGCACCGTGTTGTAGCGGAGGGGGCGCAGGATTTCATTCATTGCCTTGCTGACGTCCTTGCGCTGCATACCGTCCGGCAGCTTGGCGGACATTGCCTGACCGCCCTTTTTATTTTTCTTGCCGCCGCCGCCGTAGAAGGCCTGGGCCAGCAGGGGATTGGAAAGGCCGTTGGTGCCGGTCATGCCATAGCTGTGCGCGGCCATCTGGTAGTAGTCCATCTGCGTCCATTTATCGAACGGGTGGTTATGGCATTGGGCGCAGACCATCGAGGTACCGAGGAAGATCTGCGTGGTGACGGCCATGTTATCCAGTGGCATGTTGTAATCGCGAATGTAGAAACCGACGGCGCCATTTTCATAGGTCTTGCCGCTGGCGGTCAGCAGCTCACGCACCATCTGGTCGTAGGGCTTGTTGGTCTTCAGGGAGTCGCGGAGCCAGTTGGCATAAGCATAGCCGGCGGGGAGGCTCTGGCCGCCACCGATGGTCTGGCTCTTCATGCGCAGGATGTCGGCCCAGTAGTTGAAGAAGTTCTGGCTGTAACCGTCGGAGGCCAGCAGCTCGTCGATCAATTTCGACCGCTTGTCACTGGTGGTATCGGCGAGGAACTCGGTGGTTTCCTTGAGGGTCGGAATGCGGCCGGCGATGTCGAGATAGATGCGGCGGACAAAGGCCTCGTCAGTCAGCGGGGCGGTGGGCTGGATTTTTTCCTTTTCGAGCTTGGCGGTCACCAGTTTGTCAATTTCCTGCGCTTTCGCGCGGACATCGGGCAGGGAAAGCGGCGCCGCCGGCAGGAGGCTGGCGAGGGAACTAAGAGACACCAACCACGCAGCGGTGAAAACACGGCTGTAGCGGGTGATGAGAGGGTAGGGCTTCATAGGGGGCATAGGAAAAAAGCGGAACTGCACCAGGCAGTCCCGCGGGACTTTGGGGGATGACGGCTGCGGAAACGAAGGGTTTGCAGGCATCTTTCATGCCTTCACCCCAAAAGTAGACAGCGGGCGGTTAGGCCTGTTTGAAGAAAAGATGACTGTACCGCTCCCCCCAGTCTTCCGGGAGCCGGAGGGGCCGGCCTTCGGGCATTTTGACGAGGGCCAGGGACTGGCGGCAGCGGATGAGCACGTTTTCCTCGCCCTTTCGGCGGACTTCGAAGGCGCACCAGAACCGCGCGCGCTCGACCCTATCCAGCCAGCCTTTGATGACCAATTCGTCCCCCAGCGTGGCTGGTTTGCGGTAGTCGATTTCCGTTCGCACCACGACGGGGTAAATCTGTGTCTTGGACATCTCCCGAAGCTGCAGCCCCATCAACGCCGCCAGACGGGTGCGGGTGGTTTCGATCATCCGCAGGTAGGCGATGTTGTGCACCACGCCGCCGATGTCGGTGTCGAAAAACATGACTTCCTCGCGGGTCTCGATGGTGGGGGTTTCCTGGGGCATGTCCAGTTATCCGCCATTCAGGAAAAGGAGGCAACCATAGGATCGGCTTGCGGTCATATTTCGGGGAAGCCATCAATGAGGTCTGCCTTCGCGAGATCGAGAATCTGAATCTTCATTTCACGGCTTCCGTGATTTGCCGTTTCGCGTCTTCCCAGTCGATGAACTTGCCCGTGCCATCGGCGATCGCTGCCTCGCGTTCATTAAGCGTGTCCTCGTCTCGTGATAGATCATCCCATAGCGCCTCCATGACAAAGAGCTTCTCCTTCAATGGCAACTGGTGCAGGGCGTCCAGTGCGATCATCCTGGAGGGTAAACAAGGGGGCGGGCTGCGCAATGAATTTGATCGTAACCTCTCGGAGCGACACGGCCGGAAGGGGCACGGTTCCCTGGACGGGTTGGGATAGCCCGCGCGATTCCCATTTGCATCCATCCCCTCCCTGTCCTATCTCCAAGAATGGAAAAGACGAACAAGTCCATTCTGACTGACCTCCAGGCGTTCGACGTGGCGGGCCTTAAGGGCCGCTTGAGCGAACTCCGGAGGTATCTTTGAC
>JAXMIV010000078.1:0-4712 GCA_034377045.1 Prosthecobacter sp.
AACACGCAGCAGGTGCCGGTGTTTGCTCAACGTCAGGTTGGAGAAACGCATGGCTGTCATTATGGAGAGAAACTGGCAAGATTGCGAGCGGTGAGTGACGAAGCTGTTGCCGGCGCACGGTCTTTTTGTTTGTCTTTCGTACTTTCCTGCCGAGCGGTAGGCCTGTGATCTTGGTTTTAACAGCCGGTTTCGGAGACGGCCACAACACCGCCGCAGCCTCCACGGCTGAAGCCTTGCGCCGGCTGAGCCCGGCTGAGGATGTTCAGGTGTGCGACTTGATCACCGAGGTGCAGCCACGCATCGCCGCCGTGCTGAAAAATCTCTATCAGCAGGCCATCACGCATTTCCCCAGTGGTTGGCGCCTGGTCTACCGTTTCCTGGAAGAATCGGACGTGGAGCCCCAGGATTCCGCCTGGCTCGCGCCGCTGGTACGCGGTTTGCAAAAGAAGCTCGAGACCTTGCAGCCCCGCCTCATCGTCAGCACCTATCCGCTTTATGTGACGCTGCTTGACGCCCTGCGCAAACAGATGGCCGTTCCGCCCCTGGGAACCATCATCACGGATTCCATCACCGTTCACCGCATCTGGATCAATCAACCCAGCGATCTCTACTGCGTGGCCGATCCGGAGACCTCGGAGGTGATGGAAAAACTCGGCATTCCCCGGGACAAAATTCGCGTCACGGGCTTCCCGGTCAGCTTGCAGTTTATTGAGCCCCTGCCCTCCTCCGCGCATCCGCCCGGGGCTCAGCGCATTCTTTACCTGCCTTCCACCACCGCCCGCCGCGTGGCCGCCACGCTCAAGGCGCTGCGACCGCTTTTGGAAAGTGGCGTACGGCTGACCCTTCCCGTAGGCAAACACAGTTCCCGGCTCTACCACGTGTTGCGCAAGTTTACCGATTCCATGACGGACGCCCCGGTCGAAATCATCGGTTGGACCAACCGCATTCCCGAACTCCTGCGCACTCACGATGTGGTCATCTGCAAGGCAGGCGGCGCCATCCTGCACGAAGTGCTCGCCGCCCAAATCCCCGCCATCGTTGACTACGTAGTCCCCGGTCAGGAGGAAGGGAATGCCGAGTTCCTGGTCTCCAATCATGGCGCCATCCGCACGGACAGCGCCCAGGAAACGGCCGAAGCCGTGGCGAAGATCCTTGCTGAGGGAGGGCGTCTGGGGCGGACAATGCGCGCCCACATGGCTCCGCTCAGCGTTCCGGATGCAGCACTGCGCGCGGCCCGGGAGTTGCTGGCGCTGGCGCTCCCGCCGGCGTAGACCCCGTCGGTTTGGCGACGATGGGCGCCACCCCCTTGGGCGGATGCCGATCCGCCTCAATCCAACGCTGCACCGTGGGCCAAAAGACTTCCGTCGGCAGAGCGAAAGTCGTCACCCGATCCACCCGCGCGATATTGATGCCGACCACCTGACCTTCGAGGTTCAGCAGGGGGCCTCCCATGTCCTGCGGTCCCAGCGGCAGGTCGTGCTGGAGCACCTGCGAAAAGTTGTCCGTGCGAATCGAGACGCCGCCGTTCGCGAAATCTTCACCTTCCCAGTTCGCCAGCACCTTCGTCCGGCTCGCCAGGCGCACGTTGACCTTCGTTTCCTTGCCATCCCGCCGGTAACTCACCTCGATCTCCTCACCCGGTTGCCGGTTGGACATGATTTCATGCACGCGCTGGTATTTGGCGATCCGTTCACCCGCCAGCGCCAGCAGGACATCATTCTCCTGCAATCCCGCCATGGCCGCCGGACCATCCTCCGCGATGCCGGTGATGCGCACGCCACCGAGCTTGGCGACTCCCTTGTCATCCATGCGCACGCCCATCGCGGCGCCCCAGCCCTTGATCTCCCGCCTCTGCGCACTCAGCACACCGATGCAAAACTGTTTGCCGCCCTGCGCCGGGGCGGCCAGCCATTGGCCAAACGTCAGCGCTCGGCTCGGAGCGGGCTCAGCGGCTTTCACTTCACAAGTGTCGATCACCTGGGCCAGCACGAGGTCAAAGGCCGCTTCCCGGCGCACCTCCCGCAAGCCCACAAGCTTGCCATCCGGCGTCCGCAGGCGCGCCTTCTCCATCCGTGGCAGTTCGCTGGCCTTGGTGACCACGTAACCCTCTTTGCCCAGCCAGGTTCCCGTGATGATCGATTTCCCGGCGGCATCGACGATGCGAGCCGTCGCGGCACTGGCATCGCCTCGCAGAGACGCCAGCGAGTCGGAACTTTCCTTGCCGTTGGTGCGGCTCTCCGGTGGCAGCGGTGCGCGCGGTTCAGCGTAGGTGGACAGGGGCATCAGCGCCAGCGACGCTGCCCATGCCCAGGCCATTGGATTCCGAGTTCGGCTTATGTTCATCCTTCGTCGTTGGGTTTGGTTCCCAGAGTCACCGGCACCTCCCGCTCAGCTTCCCCAGAGCGAATGCGCAGCTTCACCACATCACCGGCGGCCTTGATGCGGACCGCATTGGAAAACTGGGGCTGATCACTGATCGCCTCCCCATTGAGCGCCACGATGACGTCCCCAGTGCGCAGTCCGGCTTTGGCGGCGGGCGAACCCATGATCACATCCACCACTTCCAGGTGTCCTGGCGTGCGGTCTTCCGTCGCCACGCCAAGGTAGCCGCCGCTGCCCGTGGCCCACACGTGGATCACGTGGCTGCCTTTCATGGCCTCCCAGGAACGCAGGAACGGCGCCATCGACACGTGCATGTTTTCGTCACGCCCCTCCCAGATCTGGCTGTGCACTCCGATCAATTCGCCCGCCAGATTGAAAAGCGGCCCACCGGAATCACCCCCCATGAGCACGCAGTCCGTCTGCAGCGAATTGGCCGCCTGCTTGATAATCTTACCCACGCGCAGGACGACGCCACGGTCCTTGTCAAAACCGCCGGGATGCCCCAGCGCAAAACACCATTCCCCGGGTTGCGCCAGTTCCACCTGCCGGGACACCTTGACGAAGGGCCATTTCTTCTTGGCATCGTTCATCCGCATCAGCGCGGCATCCGTGGTTTTGTCCAGGCCCAGCGTGGTGGCTTTCACCTCCGCGCCGCTTTCCAGGATCACCCGCAGAGTCCGCCCAGGCCCCTCCGCCACGTGGGCCGCCGTCAGAATCAGCCCATCCTCGCTGATGATCACCCCGCTGGCAGTGCCGTCATCGGTCTCGATCGCCACCACGGCTGGCCGGACCTTGGTCAGCGTCGTCTGCACGGTATTTTGCACCGTCAGCAGCTCTTCGACGCGCGCCTTTCCCGTTGATTGAACAGGTGCCCCGGCCGCCAGGGCGGAGGAAATGAGCAACGCATGAAAAAGCCAGGTTCGCATGAGGAATCCTAAACAAACGCCGAGCAGGGCTGATTTTCGCTAACTGTAAGCTGGAATCAAGCCAATCTCGCCATTGAAGTCCGAGAATTGACAGTCCATGCGCGAGTCCGTTCATTTTAGGATAAGCATTCCCGTTTGCGCCGGAATCCCCGGTTGAACATCCCCCTTGGCTGCGCTTCTCTGGACCAGTTTTCCCCATTTCAGCATGAATTACGACCTCATTGTCATCGGTGGCGGGCCTGCGGGCTACGTCGGAGCCATCCGCGCAGCCCAGCTCGGCAAAAAAGTCGCCTGTGTGGAAAACGACCGCGCCGGCGGCACCTGCCTGAACTGGGGCTGCATTCCCACCAAGGCCCTTCTTAAGAACGCCGAGCTGTACCACACCCTCACCCACCGCGCCGAGGAGTTCGGCCTGAAAATCGGCAGCGTCGAGTATGACTGGAGCAAAGTCATCGGCCGCAGCCGCAACGTCTCTGACAAGCTCAACAAAGGCATCGAGTTTCTCTTCAAAAAGAACAAGATCGACTACCTCAAGGGTACCGCCGGCATCCCCGCCGCCGGTAAGGTCGAAGTCACCGCTGCCGACGGCAAAAAAGAGACTCACGACGCCGCGAACATCCTCATCGCCACCGGCGCCAAGACCCGGGACATGCCCGGCTTCCCCTTCAACGGCACCACGGTCATCGGCAGCAAGGAGGCCATGACCCTGCCGAAGCAGCCGAAGAGCATCATCGTCATCGGCGCCGGCGCCATCGGCATCGAGTTCGCCTACTTCTTCAACGCCTACGGCACCAAGGTCACCGTCGTTGAAATGCTCCCTGATGTCCTTCCTGTCGAGGACACAGAGGTTTCCAAGCTTCTCGAAAAGAGCCTCACCAAGTCTGGCATCCGCATCCTCACCAACACCAAGGTCACCGGCACCTCCACGGACGGAAAAGGCGTCAAGATCACCGTCGAAGGCGCCGCCAATGAAACGCTCGAAGCCGAGGTCTGCCTCGTCGCCATCGGCGTGAAGCCTGTCCTGCCCGGCGGCATTGAACTCAAACTCACCGATCGCGGCTGGTTGCAGACGGACGACCGCTATCAAACCAGCATCAAGGGCATCTACGGCGCCGGCGACATCATTGGGCCGCCCTGGCTTGCCCACGTCGCCAGTTACGAGGCCGTCCAGTGCGTCGAAGGTCTCTTCAGCAAGCACAAGCCGAAGAAGGTCGGCGCCTTCCCCGGCTGCACGTATTGCCATCCGCAGGTCGCCAGCATTGGCCTAACCGAACGTGCGGCCAAGGAAAAAGGCCTTAAGTTCAAGATCGGCAAGTTCCCCTACATCGCCAGCGGCAAGGCCCTCGCCGCCGCCGAGCCCGAAGGCTTCGTCAAGATCCTCTACGGCGAACCGCACGGCGAAAT
>JAXMIV010000079.1:0-4032 GCA_034377045.1 Prosthecobacter sp.
ATCCATACCGCCCATGTCGTGGCCTTTGTGATTATCTTCGGCTTTTTCAGCCTTGTCCTTGCAGCAGGCCATCTTGCCCTGCTCGTCCTTCTTGCAGCAACAGCACTCCTTCTTGGGCGCTGGCGCCGGTTCGGTGGCAAAGGCAGCACTGGACATGCTGAGCGCAAACGCGCCGATAAGATATTTGATTTTCATGATCTCACTCCAATTAAATGTTTATTCCTGGTCTTGCGTGGGCGGCGCGCGGCGGCGGTACCGGCGGCTCGGGAACATGGCCAGCAGATGGCTGCACCACTCCTAGTGTGTGCGGCAGCTCGGCCCAATTCCGGAGCACGGTCTGCGGGCCAAGTCCCGCGACTGGAAAGGCGCAAGCGTGGCAGAGCCTCGCCTCGGCCGTCGGTTCGTGCTGGTCTCCGGGCACTACATCCTTGGCCATATCATCGCAGCTGAAGCTTGTCGAAATTGTCGAACTTCCCGCCGTCGCCGCGCATGAGGGGTCGGCGCGTAGCAGGATGGCCAAGGCAAGCAAAATGACGCTCAAAAGCTTCATGCGGTGCGTTTCTTCCGCCTGAAAGGCCAGCGCATCACGAGCAAGGCCGTGCCTGCCAATCCAAGCAGCAGTCCGCCGACCGCGAAAGTGAGCAGCCACCATGAGTTGAAGTTCTCATGATTCTTCCAGTCCATGATGTGAAGGCTCCAGAAGAAGTCATAGAGCCGCCATGTGCCGGTACGCACGGCAGTGATCCTGCCAGTGTCAGCGGCAACGAATATGCTGGTATTGTCGGGGTCGGCGAACGCGATCCGCCAAGCAGGAAGCGCAGCTCGATATTCGGGGCTTTCCTGCTTGACTAGGCTTGCCTCTGCCTTGGGTTTTTTCGCGGATTTCCAGGCTGCTTCGGCAATCCGCGTTGCGAGTTTTGAATCAACTGGAGGAACGGGCCTGCCGGTCACGGCATCAAAGAGCTTGATACCTCGCTTGGTTGCCACCTCGGCAATAGGTCGACCATCGAGCATGCGCCAGGTCATTGCCTCGACGGGTGCACCGGCTTGGGCCACGATCCGCTGCGGATCGGCAAAAACGGCGCCGCCAGGAATCGCAACGATAGTCTCGCGGTCAACAAGATGTTCACCGCGCACCTTGTCGATCGGCAGGAAGCTCATGATTGCGCCGCTGGCGAACCAGATCAGCAGCTGCGCGCCGATAACTAACGCCAGCCATTTGTGGATGCGGCTCGCGGCGAGATGGAAGCGCGTCCTGATTGCCATCAGCTGCGGAGCGACGAACGAAGGGGACGATGGTTCATGGTTCGGCGGTCGTGATGGTCTATTTCATTCCAGGTTGCGTGCCTTTCATATCATGTCCGGCATGCGGATCAGGGGTTCGTTCGGCAGGCGCCGCGGTTTCGCGGGCCGCGGGAGTTTTGGGGCCGGTTTCTGTCTTGGCAGCAGGTTTGGCCGGCTTCGCTTTGTCTCGCACGGTCACCGTCTCGGCGCGGCGCGCGGGAACTACCGCCGGAACGCCGTCGTCTGGAGCGACGGCCTTTTTGTCCGCCGCTGCGGGTTGGGGCACGGGATCTTTGGCAGGCACAGCCTCCGTATTGACCTGCGTGTTTACCTCCGGTGTATTTTTGTCATGAGCCTCTTGAGTGCCGCAAGCAGCAAGTACACCGGACAATAAGGCGGCTCCGAAAATCGCTGTTGGCCGTCTCATTTCCCTATTCCTTCCATTTCGCGGCATCCCTTGCCCAGACAATTCGCATCCCAACCATCGCAAGGATCGCCACATGACGCCGGGGAGCTTCAAAACCAGACCCGCACACCCATTACTAAGTGCGGATCGGATACCTGCCCGCCGCTCGCTCTGGTGAAACGCGCCGATTCGCCAAATTGGCGGACCCACTCAAAACCGATATAGGGTGCGAACTCTTTTTCGATTTCGTAGCGAAGGCGGACGCCCAATTCGAGATTGGACAGACCTGCCCCTACCCCGAGTTCGGGGATGGTTTGCGCCGAAAAGTTCGCCTCGAGGCGCGGCTGCAAGATCAACTTCTGCGTGATGCGTTGGTCGTAATAGCCTTCGATTCGGCCCCGGACTTCACCCTTGTTCGAAACAAAGGCCGCTGCCGTGATCTCAAACCAGTAGGGTGCCAGGCCTTCGACGCCAATCACCGCGTAAGTCCGCGACGGATCGGGTTTGACATCGTAGCGGACACCGGCCTGCAAATTCCAATAGGGTGATATCGCACGCGAATAGAGCCCGGAGAGTTCCAGATCGTCAAGCGGCCCGCCAAATTCTCCTTCACCTTCATATTTGAACACAAAGCGGTTGATGTCACCGCCGAACCACGCCTCGCCGTCCCAGCGATAACTCTCCTTGCCTTTGTGGACGACAAACTCAGCCAGATCGAAAGAGAGATAACGGAAGGTCGAGCCCCCGCTTTCCTTCATCATCTCCTCGCGCGATTTCGCCATCTCCTCGCCGGGGAAGATGCGATCAGCATACCAGTCAGATGGCGGCGCCGGGGCCGGTGCATCGCCCGGCTCCAGATCGGTCCCGCTCGCACCACCCGCCGCTAATGACGACGGCTTCGGTGTCGACTTGGGCGTGCAATGTCCCATCTGAGCGTGTTCGGGGGGACAATCTGGATCGACCGCAGGTGCAGCCATGGGTTCAGGCGCGGATTGCGTTCCCGCATCAGCCGGCGTGCAATGCCCCATTTTGGCGTGTTCCGGCGGACAGTCGGACGCGGTACTTTGCTCCTCCTTTGGCGCAGCCATATCCGGCATATTGCCATGATCCATATTTTGCACAGGATCGGAGGCCGGCTGTTTTGGCTTTGCGGCAGGTTTTTTTGGTTTGGCTGCAGGCGTCGAGGAATGATCCATGCCTTGCATCGACTGTGCCTGCAGGGGCGCGGTGAAGGCCAGTGCCGCCGTTGCGGTCAACACGATACGGGTTAAGCTCATGCTGCTTCTCCCCGCGGACGCACGCTGACAACGCGCATCATCCCTGCGTGCATATGGTAGAGTAGATGGCAGTGGAAGGCCCAGTCGCCAAGCGCATCGGCGGTAAAGTCGAAGCTTGCTTTGCCGCCCGGTTGAACGAGCACAGTATGCTTCCTCGGGGCATGGTCCCCCTTGCCCGTGACCAGTTCGAAGAAATGGCCATGCAGGTGGATTGGATGGCTCATCATAGAATCGTTGATGAGATTGATGCGAACCCGTTCACCCTCAAGGAAGGGAATTGGTTCGTGATAGTCCGACATCTTGATGCCGTCGAACGACCACATGAAGCGCTCCATATTGCCGGTCAGGTGAATGTCAAGCGACCGTTCGGGCGCGCGTACATCCGGGTTTTTGTCGAGGGCGACGAGATCATGATAGGTCAGCACCTTATGACCGGCATTTTCGAGGCCTTGCCCAGGCTCGCCCATACGATCCACGGGCATAGGCGAAATAGTCTGCACGCTTGGATCGCGCTTGACCTGCGGGGCAACGCTGAAATCGCGCATGCTATGGCTCATGCCAGCGGCCCCATGCCCCATCGCACTATGATCGACTGGCGCTGCCGCCGCATCGGCAGGGGTGCAATGACCCATTTTGGCATGTTCGGGCGGGCAATCCGGCACGGGTGCTGCACCTGCGGACGAAGAATCCATCCCTCCCATCGCACCGCCTCCAGACATGTCCATGTCCCCCATGCCCATGTCTTTCATCGTTGCCAGCGGCCGCTCCCGCAAGGGGGGGACTTCTGCCGCCATCCCGGCACGCGGCGCGAGTGTTGCGCGGCCCAGTCCCGAACGGTCATTTGCTTCGGCCACAAGCGTATAGGCGCGGTCGTCGGTCGGCGTGACAATGACGTCATAGGTTTCAGCAACGCCCATCTGGAACTCGTCGACCGTGACCGGACGGACGTTCAATCCGTCCGCCTGCACGATCGTCATACGCAACCCGGGGATGCGAACGTTGAAGATCGTCATCGCTGCCGCATTGATGATGCGAAGGCGCACCCGCTCGCCGGGCTCAAAAAGC
>JAXMIV010000080.1:0-4642 GCA_034377045.1 Prosthecobacter sp.
ACCCAAGGCGCCCTCATCGGCGCCATGGCGGAGCAGCTTCTGGTTGAGACCGGCTACATGGAGTACCTCAAGAAGCTCGCCAAAACACCCGATGAATTCATCGGCTGGGAGAACGGCCTGAAGGAAATGGTTAACCAATTGCATAACTACGACCAGCGCAACCGCACCGGCGGCCTCGGCGGTTTCCTCGATGAAGTGAAGCTCAATGACGAGCGCGAAGACAAGGACGACATCGAAAAGAAAAAGGGCGTCTGCCTGATCACCCTGCATGCCAGCAAAGGCCTCGAGTTTCCCATCGTCTATCTGCCCGGCCTGGAGCAGGGCATCCTTCCGCACAAGCGCAGCTACGACGAAGGCCGCGTCGACGAAGAGCGCCGCCTCTTCTACGTCGGCATCACCCGAGCCCAGCGCAAACTCACCCTCAGCCACGTGCGCTACCGCACCAAGTGGGGCCAAAAGCAGACCGAACTTCCCAGCCCCTTCCTCAAAGAACTCGACCGCACCTACGTCGACGAACTCGACTACAGCCGCCACATGAAGGAACAGGTCTCCGAAGAAGAAAACACCAACTTCTTCGCCAACCTCAAAGCCATGCTGGCACAGGAGTAAGCGCCGCTCTCAAGCTCGGTCTCCAAGCTGTCGCTGCAATTTGTTCATTTCCACTTTGCCCAGGCCGCCGCGGGGAATGGCGGCGACTTCTCTGACGCCGTTCAAATGGCACAGGGCTTCCGTAACTGAGTTAAACTTGGCCATAAGCGCGTCTCCATCTCCGGCACCGGACGATTCCGTCACCATAACCAGCCGCGACTCCCGCCTCTCATCCGGCAGAGCCACGATCACCGGCATGGAGGTCCAGCCAGCCGCAAGCGCGAGTTCTTCCAACCGCGCCTGCAACGGCGCCAGGTGAATCAACTCACCCAGGATCTTCACATAGCCGGCTTCACGGCCGACGAACTCCAGGAAACGCCGCGTGCCGTGATCCCAAAGGCGTACAATGTCGCGGGTGCGGAGGCCGAGCGTCGGATCAATCGCCTCCCAGGACCACGCGCCGTCGGTGGCGCGGTGCGCATAGCCTCGCGCCAGCGCCTCGCCCTTGACGATCAAACGCCCTTCTTCATCCTGACCTAACTGCCAGTGTGGCAATATCTCCAGGCTGTTCACATCAAACACGGCGCCAAAAGGATGGTAGGGTTGCGTGGCGATCTGGGAGGCAGCTTCGGTCATGCCGTAGGTCTGGAAGACGCGCCAGCCAAGTTCCAGCGCCTGATCGGCCAACGCCTGGCTCATGCCGCCGCCGCCTATGATGGCAGCGCGCAAACAGGCAGGCGCCATGCGCCGGTCCCGCACCAGATCAAACACCTGCGCTGGCACCAGCGATACCAGAGTGATCCCCTGCTCCTCACACACCTTGGCAAGCGCCCCCGGCTCCCACTTCGCCTCCTGCGCCGCAAAGACCTCCGATCCCGACAGATGCGCCCGCGCATGAATCGCAAAGCCTCCCACATGATGCAACGGCAGCGCCACGAGCCAGCGATCCTCCGCCGTCACCTCAAAATGCGCATTCACCGCTCTGCCGGAGATCAGGAATGACGCCTTCGGCAATCCCACCCATTTCGGCGTGCCTTCCGAACCCGAGGTTTGGAAGAAGCACATGCTTTTCATTTGATGCACTTCCGCAAATTCCGTTAGGCCATCCGCATCGTCAGGGCGGTGCGGATTCAGGGCGATGTGATTGGCATCACTGCTCCAGAAGTCAGCACTGAAAGGGCCGTTCTTCATGCTTCAGTTCAGCTTCCGCCACGGCAAACGTTCCAGGACATCCCCAAAACCCAGGCCGCCGCCGCTGCGATCCGGGAGGAGATAGCCGCCGCTGCCCTGCAGGCGTTCAAAGAAGGCATCCGGCTTGAAAAGATGCTGCGTCGACAGGCCGCACAGTCCCACCGTGTCTCCAAGTTCTCGCCGCGCCAGGGCCGCCTCATAAGCCGCATACATCTGTCCCAGCCCATGGTCCATGGCCGAGGTCAGCACCAGGGGTTTGCCTTCGTGTAGTTCCGTCACCCGGCGCCAGTCGCGGCGGCTCGGCTTCGCCACCACCGCATCAAAGCCTTCCGAGGCATGCTGCCAGCCTTTGTCCAAAGCCAGGTGCACGCCCCATCGTCCCCGGCTCTGCTCCCACAGCGGGCGATCATAAGGAAACGGATCCTCCACGAAATCGAGATGCCGGTACACCCGCAGCGGCATGTATTCCATGAATTTGCCAAAGGCGATCGCATCCAGGCAGCCGTTGAAGTCCACACGCAGGCGCAGATTCGCGGCGTCGCCTACCCGCGCGCAGTTCTCCAAAAAGCGCAGGGTCTCGCCATAGTTCGCGAAACCCTTCGCCTTGATCGCCGGCCAGCCTTCTTCCAGCACACGCTCAATCTGCGGGTTCGTATCCTCAGCGAAACTCCAGGAGTAGTGACTGCGCGGAATCTCCAGATCATCAAACAGGCTCACACCCGCCGCGCGCGCCGCGCCATCGATCTCCGCGCAACGCAGCGCCATTTCCAGCAACGGCGTGCTCCGGCCTTCCTTCAATAACGCCAACTGCTGCTCGATCGCTGCATCGCCAAATTCCGGCCACGGATGCACACAGCCATAGCCCGCGCCCACCCGCAACAGCGCCCCAGGAAACACTCGGCGATGCGAGGCAGCATTCAACGAGACGCCGCTGGTCAGCACGTACTCATAAACATAAATCGATTGGCGTTTGGTCACGAGGAAGAAAGGTTTGTTTTCGCCAGGCCCCAGCAGAACAACACCGCAAACAGCAGCAGTTGCATGCCGCTCAGTGCCAGCAGGCGATTGTACACGGGTCCCGGGGGCGTCAGCCAGACACGTACAACGAGGAAGAGCCCCACCGGCACCACGGCCAGCGGCAGCGTCAAGGCGTCGTGAAATCCCTCACGCCACCAATACACTCCTGCCCCGTGCGCCAGCAGGATGAGCAGCGTGATTTCGCAGCGCGCAAACGTCGGACCCAAGCGCACGGCCAGCGTTCGTTTGCCGGTCACTGCATCCTCTTCGATGTCACGCAGGTTGTTGATCGCGATCAGCACGGTGGAAAGGCAGCCGATCTGCAACCCCGCCACCACCGCGCCGGTCAGCCATTCCCCGCTCTGCACAAAAGCCGATCCTGTCACCGCGATCAAGCCAAAGAATAGGATAACAAAAAGTTCACCCAAACCACGATACGCCAGCGGCATGGGCCCGCCCGTGTAGCCATAACAAAAATACAACGAAGGAATCCCGATGGCGATGATCGGCCAGCCCCGCGCCATGATCAGCGGCAACGATAAGAGCGTCGCCACCCCCAGCATGAACCATCCCGCCCGCATGACCGCGCGCGACGTCACCACACCCGCCGCCGTGATGCGGCGCGGCCCCACACGCGCGCCCGTGTCCGCGCCCTTGGTGAAATCCAGCGCATCATTGAACCAGTTCGTCGCCACCTGCAGCGCCATGCAGCTTCCGAGTGTGGCCAGCATCAGCCCCAGGTCAAAACGTCCGCCGATCTTCCACCCCAGCACCGACCCCGCGATCACCGGCGCCACCGCCGCCCCGAGGGTCTTCGGACGCGCCGCATGCAACCAGTCAGAAAAGGCAGGCATCGCAATGACTTGGTGGCTGCTCAACTCTTCGGCACGTAACTCGCTTCCAAATCCACCTTGAATCGCCACGACACCACCTCGTCAGGCTGCTCGGGTGCGCGTTTGAAACTCAGCGTCAGGGCGCAGTCCTGAAGGCGCAGGCGATACGGCAGATGGTAACTCAAGGTCATTGCCTCGGCATCATAAGCGGCCGGCACCACACCCAGGCCGCCCACCCGCAATTTCACACTCTCAGGCACCACCGTGCCCAGCCGTTGCAAATTGGCACGAATCGTTGGCTGACGATCGCGGATCAATTCATCGTGAGCGGGACTCAATTCAATCAGGCGGTTGCCCTGATCGTCCTTCGCATCGGCTAACAAAAAGCGATTCGACGAGACGTCGCCCCGCCCGCGGAAGCTCGTGGCCAATTTGAAGTTCGTGTCGCTCTCCCCGTGAATGATGTAGCGGCCCATTTTTCCCAGCGGCGTGTCCCACGTGATCTTCTGGTTGTTCACCGTCACCAATGTTTCATAACCTGCGCTCATCGCCGTCTCCGTGATCGCGTCGTCAAAGATGCCAAACGGATAGGCAAACGAGGTCACCTTGACGCCCAGGTTCTCTTCCAGGAAGTCCTTCGAGTCCTTCAACTCACTCATGATCCAGGCCTGCTGATCCGCATCCGTGCGGCCTCTTTTGGCGCGCAGACTTTCGTGCGAAACGCTGTGGCTGCCCACCTCGCAGCCGTGCTTCATCATCTCCCGGATCTGATCCCACTTCAGCGATCGTCCGCCGATGTTCACATACTTCTTGTAGCAGTAGATGGTGAAAGGAAACCCAAACTCCTTCAGCACCGGATACGCATACGTGTAAACTCCCTCCCAGCCATCGTCCATGGTGATCACGAACGCCTCTTCCGGGATATTCTTCTCTCCCTTGCGCCAAGCCAAAATATCACTCAGCGGGATCACCGGTATCCCGGAATCCTTCACCGCCTGCATCTGCTCGCGGAA
>JAXMIV010000081.1:0-3459 GCA_034377045.1 Prosthecobacter sp.
TTTTCGCCGCAACGCCGTTTTCGGTGACGTTGATGACAAAAGTGGCTGTTTCGCCGACCTTATAAAGAGCGTCGGCCCTGTCGGTGACCGCTTTGATGACTACGGCAGAAGTCGCGGCAGGTACTTGGGCCGAAAGCGGCAGGACCAGCAAGGCGGGGGCAAAAGCGAGGAGAAAACGGCGGTTCATGGGCAGGACGCTACGAACGGGCTGGGCTGCCCGATTCACACTGAAATTCTCCCGGATTGCGCCTTTGCCTTCCCTTGGTTATGGCTGGTCATGTCTTCACGCCGCATCCTCATCACTGGCGCCAATGGCACGCTTGGGCACGACACGGGCCTTTACTTTCTGGAGCACGATCCCGAATGCCAGGTTTTCCTCGGCGTGCGTGAACGCCGGGATCGCGCGGAGCAAATCGTGACCCAGCATTCCGGGCGGGCGTTTCTGTGTCCCCTGGAGATTACCGACCCCGAGTCCTGGGCGGCCGCCATCCGCCAAATCGAGACCACTGCCGGACCGCTTTCGGTGCTGATCAACAATGCCGGTTACCACGACGATGCCCTGCTGGCGACCATGACCTGTGTCCAGTGGAGCGGCGTCTTGGACGCCAACCTGAATTCGGTTTTCCTCGGCTGCCAGGCGGCGCTGCAGCCGATGATGAGGGAGCATTGGGGGCGCATCATCAACATTTCCTCCCTCAGCGCCCTGCATTCCCCGGCCGGACAAACCAATTACGCCGCCGCCAAGGCGGGAGTGCTCGGCTTGACGCAGAGTTTGGCCAAGGAGAGTGCCCGGCTTGGGGTGACCGTCAATGCCGTCTGCCCTGGGCATATCGAAGGCGCATTGCCCGCCGCCTGGTCGGAAGAGCAGATCAAGGCGGTGCGGCGGGGGACGCCTATGCGCCGTTTTGCCCGTCCGGAGGAGATTGCCGCCGCGGTTTTCTTCCTTGCGAGTCCGGAGGCGAGCTATATCACTGGCATTTCCCTCAAACTTGATGGCGGTCTCGTCTGACCGGCGTCCGCATTCTCCCAACGCCCCGATATACTATCGAATGAATCTCCGTCAGCGCGTCAAAGTAGTCATGGCAAGCGAACTAATGCTGGAAATCAGCGCGGAGGAAATTGCCGACGACGCGCCCCTATTTGGGCCAAACGGCATCGGCCTTGACAGCGTCGATGCGCTGCAACTCGTTGTTGCGATTGAGAAACATTTCAAACTCAAGATCGGCGATCAGAGTCAAGCTCGTGAAATTCTGCATTCCGTGGACTCGATCGCCGCTGCCATTGAGGTTGCGGGCCTGGCATAAGATGCTGGACTGCCCCTTTCGTCTTTCGTTCCTGGCCGCATGAAGAAGGCACTTTTGCTGGCGCTTAAACTCGCGATCACCAGCGTGCTGCTGTGGATGATTTTTCGTGAACACCAGTTTACGGGTGTCATCCTTCCCCACCTGGCCCGGATGCTCGGTCACTGGCGCTGGGTGCTGGCGGGACTTGCCTGTGCCGGAGTTTCGACCTGGCTGGCGGCATTGCGCTGGCAAATACTGCTGATCGGGCAGGAACATCCCGTGCCCGGATCTGAGGTCTTGCGCGTGACGATGGTGAGCAATTTTTTCAACATCACCTCTTTGGGAGCGGCAGGTGGCGATGCCTACCGCGTGGTCGCTTTGCTGCGGCGCCCCGGAGCCCGGCGGCTGCCGATCCTGGTGTCTGTGCTCCTCGATCACCTGGTGGGGTTGGTAGGTCTGGCCACACTCTTTTTCGCGTGCGTGATGGTGTACTGGGACCGTTGGGAATCCTACGGACCCCAGGTTCGGACGTTGGTGGAAGCTTTCAGCGTCTTCATGGCCGGCAGCTTGTTTTTTGTGCTGCTCTCCGCGATCTCCTTCACGCCCCGGCTCTATGCCTGGGGGGAGGCACGCTGGCCCTGGATGCTTGGCTGGCCGCCATTGAAAAAATTTGCCCAAGCCTGCGATGGCCTGCGCCGGGCATGGCGTTGTTCCCTGTTGGCATCACTGCTGTCCGTGCTGATCTTTGCCACCCACTTCCTTTCATTCTATTGCGGGATTCGGGCGGTCGGTGGCGACACGGTGCTGATGGATGTCATGGCGGCGATGCCCATCGTCGATGCGGCGGCTGGCCTGCCGATTTCCGTGTCCGGACTCGGCGTGCGCGAAAAAACGTTTGAAACGCTGATCCACGCCTTGTCGGGGTTGCCTGAGGCTACTGCCGTCTCCGCGTCTTTGGCGGGCTGGCTTATGAGCGTCGTGTGGGGACTCATTGGCGGGCTGATCTTCCTTCGCGGAAACAAACGGCCAGCTATGCCTGCGGTGCAATTGTCTCCTGAAGCCTGAATGAACCCCGACACCACCCGCTTCCCTTGAGCCGTCCACCTCGCATCGCCATATCGCTAGGCGCCTCGTTTCTGGGATATGCCACGCATGCCGGCTTCCTGGCAAGGTTGCACGAGCTCGGCGTGCGCCCCGCGAGCGTTGGGGGCTCATCGGCAGGTGCGGTAGCTGCGGGGCTTTATGCCGCCGGGTTGGACACCAAGGACATTCGGGAAGCGGTGCTCTCCTGGTCGTTGCGCTGGTCGTTCATGCGGAAGACCCCCTGGTGGACTCACTACGCCCGGGTGACGTTTAACAGCCCCCACATCAGCGCCATGCATCCCAGGGGCGCCGTTGATCATTTTGATGCCCTGGTCGGGGGCAAAAACATCGAAGACATGCAAACGCCGTCCTTCATGGCGGCGGTGACGGATCTGGCGGCGAACCGAACCTTGTTTCTTCGTCAAGGATCATTGGCCAAAGCCATGGCCGCCTCTTGCTGCATGCCCACCGTCATGACACCACTGGAGCATGCGGGCATCCAATGTTTCGATGGCGGGGTGGCGCATGAAACACCGGTGGATCCCTGGTTGGAAGATCCGGAGATTGATCTCATTGTGGCGCATCGAGTTTCGCACACGCCATCCGCGGCCTTGCGGTTTTTCCCGTTCAACCTCATTAATCTTACTGGGCAGATGCATGCTTGCGCTGGCGAGCAATTGCTCGAGTACCGGCGCCGCCTCGCCACCTTTCACAACAAAACGATGCTGGTCATCCATACGGTCCACGACCGGCCTTCCATCTTCTCCGGCAAAGGCATGGCCGGCTTCTATGCGGCGGGAGAAGCGCAGGCTCAGCGCTTGTATGATGAGCAACTCAAGAGTTTGTTAGGCTAATCCGGCGGCGCTTTTCCCCGAATTAGGGATACAGGGCCGCTAGGTCACGCAGGAGCTTTTCAAGCTCCGCATAGTACGCCTTTTCGCTCAACTTCGCGCGATTGGTTTTGAGCGCATCCAGTCGCGCCTCCAGCGCATCACGATGGGTTCGAATCTCATCCGACAGCGCCGCTTCCTCCGCACTCAGGACAAGCGCCACTTGGCTAGCACGCGTACCGTCCAATTTCACGCCCTCTGCC
>JAXMIV010000082.1:0-6256 GCA_034377045.1 Prosthecobacter sp.
GCCCGAGCCATCGGCGGCGCTGTTGCGGGCAAATTTCAAATCCGCCGTGGTGGCGTCGTAATAGCTGATGGCAGGCTTGCCGTCGATGATGGCTTGGGAGGTGTACTCTCCAGCGATTCGCGAATCGGCGCCTTCCGGATCAGGTTCGGCCAGGGTCCATGTCCCGGAGCCGTCGGGAGAGGGATTGCGGGCAAAGCGCAAGGTGCCGTTGGTGGCGTCAAAATAGCTGATGGCGGGCATGGTGGCGGCGGTCAGCAGAGACGAATACATGCCCACCGCACCCGCGCTGGTGACCGTACTGACCGTCCACGTACCCAGGCCATTGAGGGCGGAATTGATGGCGAATTTAAGGTCATTGTTGGCGGAGTCCCAATAGCTGATGGAGGGGAGTCCATTGATGAGCTCCAGCGAGTTGTAGGGGCCGATATTACCCTCGCTGTCCACCGTGGTGATGACCCAGGCACCGGCGCCATCGAATGTGTCACTGCGGGCAAATTTCAGATCGCGATTGGTGGTATCTGAATAGCTGATGGCGGGATTGCCATCGACCATTTGCAGGCAGGTGTAAGCGCCGACATTGCCCGCAGTATCGATCGAGGTCGTGGTCCAGGTCCCGGAGCCGTCGGCAGCGCTGTTGATGGCAAATTTCAGGTCACCATTCAGGCCATTGGCCAAGTAGCTGATGGCCGGATAACCATTGACGACCCGCATGGAACTGTAGTGGCCGCCGGTGGGGTCAATGAGGGTGGGGGACCAGGTGCCGGTACCGTCGGCAGCGGAATTTCGCGCGAACTTCAACTGCCCCGCTACGCAGTAGCTGATGGCAGGGTGGCCATCGATCACCGCAATCGACATGGGAGTGCCAAAGGCACCGGATTCGACGGAGGAGATCGTCCAGATTCCCGAGCCGTCCGAGGTGCTGGCGTGGGCAAACTTAACGACGGAGCCGACGATATCGAAGTAGCAAACTGCCGGCCGGCTATCGACGACGGCCATGGCAGCGTAGCGCATCGGGGAACCGGATGCGATGGTGGTGACCGCCCATGACCCGGCTCCATCAGCGGAAGTGGCGCGGGCAAACTTCAGTTTGGAGTTGGTTTCATTAGAGTAGACCGTGGCGGGCGCGCCGTTGATGATGAGAGAAAAGGCGTGTTCTCCCAGCCGCGAGGGATTGCCGGGGTCAATGGTGGTGAACGCTGGCGATTGAGCCGCAGCCGGGGCGAGGAGAAAGAGGGCAGCGCCTGCGATGGCGGGGAGGATCCAAACGTTCTTTGCGGGCATTTGATAAGGAATTCACTCTAGTGGCGGCACACTCCCAGAGCAATAGCTCAGCGGATTAGTCCATCGAAATGTCGATGCCAAAGGCAAAATCGCCGTGCCCTGTGCCAACGGCAACGGCGCGGCGTCAAGGGAACTGACCCCAGACTTGGCCGAAGTGACGAATGTTTCCGGCGCGTTGTGCTGCCATTGGCGGGCAAGAACTTACGGCTGGTTGCTCAGGGTCACGCCGCCGGATTCGGGATCGGGGTCGTTTTTGGCGTTGATGATGAAGTAGCCGAAGCCGCCGTTTTTGACGCTTTTTGAATCGGGATGCCTTCGAGGGTGTGTTTGGTTCGAGCGGAGCGGTGGGTGTGAAGCTACGGCTTATTGAGGGGGCTCACCGACCGGAGGACTGCCGCAGGCTGGAAGCCCCCCGGGGCGGTGACAGGCGGGGACGTCTATCCTCCGTTTGACAAAGTTTCGGGGGCTGTTAATCTCCGCCCCCGTTTTGCCGGGTGGGAGGGTGCGTTTTGCGTGCTTCGCCGGGCTTTCAACGGACTTAAACTCCCTTTCACCTTACACGTTTATGCCCAAGAGGACCTATCAGCCATCGAAACGCACGCGGAAGCAGCAATTCGGCTTTCGCGCCCGGATGAAGACCCCGAACGGTCGTGAGATCCTGCGCCGCCGTCGCAATCACGGCCGCAAGCGCTTGCTGCCGGTGGGCGTGGACATTCATTTCAAGCGCCACACGCAGCAGCACACGTCGCACGCCTAGGGCGTGGGCACGAACGGTCTCAACATCGGAATGTTGAGGCACGCATGCCGGCGGCTTCGCCTCTGTCGGGCGAGATGTGCAAAGGGGCGGAGGTTTTGTAAGGGCGCTCTGGTTGATCCCGGTCTTTAAGTGAATGGTGTTGTCTTCACCCATGCGCCTGCCCTCCCGTCTCCGTTTGAAGGAGTCGCGCGATTTTGCGCGGATGAAGGAGCAGGGGGTGAGTCAGGCGGGGCGATTTCTGGTTTTGGCGGTGTCGCGCCAGGAGGGCTTGGAGGAATTCAGGTTCGGGCTGGTGACTGGCAAGAAGCTGGGGCCGGCGGTGGTGCGGAACCGCCTGCGGCGGCAACTGCGGGAGGTGGTCCGGGCGCACCGGGCGGAGATCGCCCCGGGGTTTCACCTGGTGATCATTGGCCGGTGGCGGGCGCCGACGGCTGAGTTTAAAGAACTGGAGGCTGACTGGCTGCGATTGGCAGGTCGGCTGGGACTTCTCTTGAAACCTGCGCCGCGCTCGCCATGAAGTGGATTGTTCGCCTTCTCATACGTGGTTATCAGCTTGTCATTTCCCCGGTCATTCACTTCCTCGGCGGGCCGGGGGCGGGCTGCCGCTTTACGCCGACGTGTTCGGAGTATTTTTTGCAGGCGGTGGAGCGCCATGGGGTGGTGCGCGGCGGGTGGCTGGGCGTGTGCCGGCTCTGCCGGTGCCAGCCTTGGGGCGGGCACGGCCATGACCCGGTGCCGGAAGGCAAGGGTGGTGGCGTGTCGAAACTTTAATTTTTAATCTTTAGTCTCTGAACTCTCAACCCAGGAAGTTTTTTGGAATGGATCGCAAAGCGTGGTTAGTCATTGTTCTCTGTGCCGCAGGCATTGCGGTGAATGCGTGGTTTGCCAGTCAAAACGCCGCGCTGAAGGCGGCTGAGGAGGCGAAGCGTCCCGTCGCTGTCACGGCACCGGCTGCGGCTCCAGCGGCTGTGCCGGGTGCGCCCGCGGCTCCGGCCACTACTCCCGCCGCGCCAGGTGTGGCGCCGGCGCTCACGGCGGCAGGCACGCCGCCGGTCGCGGCGGTGTTGGCGGCTGAGGAAACGCACACGTTGAAGCGAGGGCTGGTGACTTACCATTTCAGCACGCGCGGCGGCGGTGTGACCCGGGCGGTGCTGGAAGGCACGGACCATGTGACTTTGAATGAGGTGGCGAAGGAACCGATCGGCGCGCTGCGGCGGGAGGCGGCGGGCGCGGATGCGGTGGTGTACAAGATGGTGGAGAAGACGGACCAGACGGTGGCTTTCGAGGGCAAGACGCTGGACGGGATCCTAGTGCGCAAGGTGTTCAGCCTGAGAGACACGCCGGATGACCACGTGCTGAAGCTGACGGTGACGCTGACGAATCAGGGCCCGACGCTGCACAAGTCCGAGGAGTATTATTTGTATGCAGGCGCGGCGGCGTCCCTGCAGCCGGACGAAGTCAGCCATCCGCGCGTGTTTTGGAATGACGCCGGCGACGCGAACTTCCAGGACACGGGTTACTTTGCGGGCGGCATGCTGAGCTCAGAAAAGGCGGAGCTGCGGCAGAGCTTTCCGAGCCTGCGGTTCGGGGGCGTGATGAGCCGCTTCCATGCGACGATCATCAGCCACGTCTCCAAGGAAGACAAACCCGGGAAGTTGTGGGCGACGCGGTTGTATGTGGATCACAGCCAGGACAAATACAAGGACCACGCCGCCGGGAAGAAGGACTATGCGATGCAAGCCGCGGTGAGCCTGCCGCCAGTGGAGATGGCTCCGGGCGCCAGTCAGACGGAGGCGTATGAGATTTACATCGGGCCGAAGGAATATCATCGGCTGAGCCGCTTGGAGGGGGGGCACGGGCAGTGGGATTTCATCATGTTTTATGGTTGGTTCAAATGGATCAGCATCGTGTTGACGAACGTGATGAACTGGGTGCACAGCTGGACGGGCAACTGGGGTATCGCGATCATTTTGCTGACGATCCTGGTGCGAACGGTGATCTGGCCGATCCATGCGAAGTCGCAATACACGATGAAGCGCATGGGCCTGCTGGCGCCGAAGATGAAGGAACTGCAGGAGAAGTATAAGGATGAGCCGCAGCGCCAGCAGGCGGAGGTGATGAAGATGTACAAGGAGTATGGCGTCAATCCGCTGGGTGGGTGTTTGCCGATGCTGTTGCAGATCCCGATCTTTTTCGGCTTTTACCGGGTGCTGGAGAATGCAGCCGAGCTGCGCGGGCAACCCTTTCTGGGTTGGGTGCATGATCTGTCGCTGCCGGATACGGTGGGGCAACTGCCGATCTTGGGTTATGATATCAACCCGCTGCCAATCATCATGGGGATCACGATGATCCTACAGATGAAGCTGACGCCGCAGCCGCAGACCGTGGACAAGACGCAGAAGATCATGTTTACGATCATGCCGTTCTTTTTCCTGTACATTTGCTACAACTTCGCCGCGGCGCTCGCCTTGTATTGGTCGACACAGAACATCTTCAGTATCTTCCAGAGCTGGATCATGAAGCTGTACATGCCGGAGCCGAAGTTGGAGAAGCTGGTGCGGGCGGCGAAGCCCAAGGCGGGCAGTCAGCCCTCCATGTTCAGTCTGCCGGGCGCGGCGCCGAAGGAGAAGAAGGGCAAGAAGCCACCGAAGCTGGGGGGTTAGCCCGCGGGTGGTTTAAGGTCAGGCGCCGGTGACAATCTTTTTGAGAAACGGTCGATTCGCAGCTATAGAGAGTTTTGGCTTATGACTCCGCTTTCACATGCCCGCCAGATTCTCGACACCATGCTGGGGTACCTTGGTTTCACGGTGCAGATCGATGAAAGCGAGGGACCGGAGGGCCTGACGCTGCAAGTGCATACGGACGATGCGCCGAGGCTGGTGGGGCGGCGCGGGGCGACGATGGAGGACATTCAGTATTTGGTGAATCGCATCCTGCAGCGGCACGTGCCGGACGCGCCGCGGGTGCGCGTGGACATCGAGTACTTCCGGTCGATGCGCGAGGACAAGCTGGTGGAGTTTGCGCAGGAACTGGGGGACCGGGTGCGGGCGACGGGGCAGCCGCAGGTGCTGGACCCGATGAATAGCTATTACCGCCGAATGATCCACAATGCGTTTGTGAATGACCCGCTGGTGATGAGCGTGAGCATGGATGAAAATGCGCGCTTCAAACGGGTGATGCTGAAGCGGCGGAAGTAGGCTGGAAGTAGTCTACTTCAGCGGCCAGAAGATCGGCACGAGGATGACAATGATGGTGAGGGTGGCAAGGGTGAGACCGCTGCCGACCCTGATGAAGTCACTGAATCGGTATTTGCCGGGTCCGTAAACGAGGATGCAGCAAGGCTCGAAGGGGGTAAGAACGGAGACGCTGGCGCTGAGCATGACGCCGAGGCCAAAGGCGCGCGGATTGACGCCCATGCTTGCGGCGGCCTGGATGGCGATAGGCAGCACGACCAAGGCCGCCGCGGCATTGGACATGGGCTGGGTGAGCAGGACGGTGAGCAAACAAAACCCTGCCAAGACCGCCTGCGCACCATAGGGTTGCAACCAACCTGTGATCGAAGCCGCAAGCAATTTGTCGGCACCGGAGGTGGCCATGGCGGTGCCAAACGAGGTCATGCCGCCAATGAGGATGAGGAGGCGCCAGTCAATGTTTTCGTAAGCGGTGTCAAGCGTGATGGAACGGGTGGCGAGGGCAACCAGTGCGGTGAGAAGGAAGGCGATGACCGGAGGCACCAGGCCGAGGCTGCTGGCCAGAACCGCGACAGCGAAGGCGATCAATACCGTGATGCCGCGTTTTCTGGCGGAGGGAGTGAACTGATGCTCGGTGATGACGACCATTTCGGAATTTTCCTCAAAGGTTCGAAGGCGGTCATAGGGGCCCTGGACGAGGAGAAGGTCGCCAGCCTCCAAGGTGACATCCGCCATTTTGTCGGTAAGGGTGCGGTCACCGCGCAATAGGGCGAGGACCGACAAGCCGGAGCGGCGGCGAAAATTGCTGCGACGCAGCGTCTTTCCAACGAGACTGGAACGTGGCGTGAGAACGACTTCGGCCACGCTGAGCTGATCCGTTTCCATGCCGGAACGGCGCAGGCTGACATCGGCCTTGATGTCGAGACCCTCGATCGCCTTGATCTTGATGAGATTTTCAACCTTGCCGGCGACAAGCACGACATCGCCCTCCTGAAGGGT
This sequence comes from Prosthecobacter sp., assembly GCA_034377045.1. GTDB lineage: Bacteria > Verrucomicrobiota > Verrucomicrobiia > Verrucomicrobiales > Verrucomicrobiaceae > Prosthecobacter. The sequence continues at coordinate 6,229 of JAXMIV010000082.1, forward strand.
GAGTTGCGAACCCATGATCTGTTCCTCG
>JAXMIV010000083.1:0-5158 GCA_034377045.1 Prosthecobacter sp.
CTTGGCGATCTCGCTCATGCGCTTGAAGTCGATGATGCGCGGATACGCGGAAGCCCCGGCGGTAATCATCTTCGGCTGCTCGCGCTTCGCCACTTCGGCGAGTTCATCGTAGTCGATGCGCTCGTCCGCCTGGCTGACACCATACTGGCAGAATTTGTAGAATCGGCCGGAGAAATTTGCCGGATTGCCGTGGGTAAGGTGGCCGCCGTGAGCGAGGTTCATGCCGAGCACCTTGTCGCCGGGCTGGAGTACGCTGAAGTAAACGGCGGTGTTGGCCTGGGAGCCGGAATGCGGCTGGACGTTGGCGAACTTGGCCCCATAGAGCTGGCAAACACGATCGATGGCAAGCTGCTCGACCTTGTCGACTTCTTCACAGCCGCCGTACCAGCGCCTGCCGGGATAACCTTCCGCATACTTGTTGGTTAGGCAGGAACCCTGCGCGGCCATGACGGCGCGGCTGGTGAAGTTTTCACTGGCGATGAGTTCGATGTTGTTCTGCTGGCGCTTTTCCTCGCCCCGAATGATTTCCGCGACCAGCGGATCGCCGGCTTCGAGGATGTCCATGGGATGAGGATGAGTATTCATTTTGTCGACACGGCGTCCATGGCGGCCACCGGCGAACGGCGTCTTGACCCAGGCGTCAACGATGGCCTTGGCCGTGGCTTCGTCGGTGGTTTTGCCGGCGAGGCAGAGGACGTTGGAGGCGTTGTGTTCGCGGGTGGCGGCGGCGGTCTGCGGATCGGCGACGACGGAGGCCTGGATGCCGGCGTGACGGTTGGCGGCGATGGCCATGCCGATGCCGGTGGTGCAGACGAGGATGCCCGCATCGGCAGCGCCGGAGAGGACCTTTTCCGACACCAGTTCCGCGTAGTCCGGATAATCCACCGAACCAGGCCCGTGCGTACCCAGATCCTCAACCGCGTGACCCGTAGCGCGCAGATGGCTGACGACGGCGTCTTTGAGTTCGACACCTCCGTGATCGGCGGCGATGGCGAGTTTATGCGGGAGGGTTCCGTTCGGTGGGCTGGTGGTCATTCGGGCTGGGCTGTGGTGGTGGTGGGTTTCCAGGTTTGCTCAATGTAGGCGAGCACGCAGGGGAGGACTTTGTCAAGTTTTTCAGCGACCTCCTCGTAGGCCTTGCGGTGCATGCCGAAGGGGTCTGAGAGATCGCTGCCGCGCAGACTGTCGTCGGCGGAGAATTCGGTGACCAGGTAGGCTTTGTCGGCGGCTTCCGGGTAGTCATCCTCAATGCCGAACAGGTGGCTGCTGCTCATGGCGAAGATGTGGGTGGCTCGCGCGACGAGGTCGGCAGTGAGGGGGCGGCTGCTGTGCTCGGAAAGGTCAAGGCCGCGATGCTTGGCGAGGTCGGCGCTATGCCTGCTGGCGGGCGCCCCGGGAAGGGCGCCCAAGCCGGCGCTGAGAACCTCGTAGTCCGTGCGGTCCTTCACCAAGTCGCGGAAAAGGACTTCCGCCAGGGGACTGCGGCAGGTATTTCCAGTACAGACAAAGAGGACACTTTTCACGGCGGACGGCGTTTTGAGAGGAATTTCGCCCCGCCAGAGCGGCGGGAAAACAGAATGCCGCGCCGGGTCGGTTTGTCAAAGGGAGGCCCTACAGCCGCCGCGTTTCGGTCACCTCGAGACCCGTGATTTTCCAATCGGGGCCGCGCGGGGTGACGGTGACTTGGGCGGTGTAGCGGTTGACCCGGGTGTGGGTGTGGCCCCAGTGACCGACGCGGCCGAGGGCGGTCCATTGGCAGTCGGCAATGAAGCCGGGAGCGGCGGGATTGGGACGGACGGCGGCGACGGTGGCATCGAAGTCGTTGATGGTGACGCGGGTGCCTTCGCGGCCGTCGAGGGTGAGGGCCTGGATGGTTTCGAGGTAGAGGCGGCGCAGAAGTTCGCCGTCGACGCTGCGGGCGAGGACGTCGTAGATTTCACTTTCGGCGCGGTGGTCGAAGGCGCGGTAGACGTTGCGGAGGAGGGGATGGAGGATCGCCTGGGCCTGGGCGGGCGTGGCGACATGGTTGGCCTGCCGGGCGACACGGTCGATTACCATGAAGGCTGAGCCGATGGCGAACCAGATGACGATGCCGAATCCAATGCCACCGGGCATGGGCCAGCCTTTGCGGCGGATGAGGATGAGGGCGGCGAGGCCCAGAACAATCCAGGCAAGGCCGAAGTAGCCCCACAAGGGGGAGGTCAGCGGGCCTGAGATGATGAGGGGGACGCTGGCGAGGGGTGGGACCGAGGGGACTCGACCCTGGCTTTGCCAGGTGGTTTTTGTGGCGCTGCTGGTGAGGGTGAGGTTTTCGGAGAGGGGGCCGAAGAAGACGCGGATAGGGATCTCCGGGATGGCGGGCAGGGATTCGAAACCCTTCCAGGTTACGGTGATGTCTTCGGGCGCGGGCGGGGTGGGGAATTCCCAGATGAGGCCGACCAGGGCTTCATCGAGGGCTAGATCGCTGCTGGGCTCGAGGGGGAGGGTGTTGCCGGGTTTGCCTTTGATGACGGAAGCACCGATGAAAGCTCCGGGCAGTGGCTGGCCTGCGGAGTGGACTTCGCACCACCCCGAGGCTTTGGCAGCGATGGCGTCGGTGAGGGTCTTTTGCGCGTCAGGGGAGAGGCGGGCGGGGAGTTCGGCCTGGGGGTTTTGCCAGCGGAGGATGGTGGCGGCATCGAACAAGGCTTCGTAGCGAGCCTGGTAGGGCTCGATGTAAAGGTAACCTTGGGCGGTGGGGGCCGCCGTGGCTTCAGCCCCAGAGAGTGGGGCTAAGGCCAGGACGGCGAGTGCGACGATCGAGAGATGGATCACAGGACCCAGGGTTTGCGCCATTCCTTGGACAGCAGTTTGGTGGCGGCGGCGTTGTCGGCGATGGTCTCCTTCTGAGGGTTCCATTTGAGGCCCGTGCTGCCGGTACGAAGGGCGATGTTGGCAAGGTGCGCGATGGTGATGCTGCGGTGAGAGGTCTCGACGGGTGTGGCGGTGGGTTTGCCGTCGTAGATGCAGCTCAGGAAGTTGTCGGTGTGGTCCTTGCTTTCGTAGAGATGGAGTTCGTTAGGCTGGATTTTTTCGCGCAGGAGGGCGGGATCGCTGGCGAGGATCTTGCCGCGGTTCACGTAGATCCATTTGCCGGCGTCGCCTTCGAAAAGGATGCCGACATGGTCGAAGGGCTTCTTGGCGTCGGGGTTTTTGTTGAGGGCCTCGATCTCCGGCATGAGTTTGTGGCTGGGATCGCCGACCTGCATGATGAGGCCGTTGTCGTAGAGACACTCGAAGAAGAACTCGGTGGCGGTGTTGTACACGGCGGAGGCCGGCGGCAGTGTGCCTTTGACGTTGCGCAGTTCGATCGGGCCGGTGTGTTCGGTGCCCATGCCCCATTGGGCGATGTCGATGTGGTGAGCGCCGAAGTCGGTGATCATGCCGCCGCTGAAATTGTAGTTATGCCGCCAGTTGAGGGGCAGGAGGGCGGGGCGGTAGTCCATGTGCTCGGCGGGGCCTAACCACATTTCATAATCGAAGTCGGCTGGCGCGGGCGCGGGGTTGACCTGATCGGCCATGCCGTTCCAGTTTTGATGACCGCCGGGCAGGCCGACGCGGACGCGGGTGAGTTTGCCGAGGCGGTTGTTGCGGACGAACTCGCAGGCCAGGCGGAAGTACTGGTCGCTGCGCTGCTGGCTGCCGGTCTGCCAGGTGATGCCGGCCTTGGCGACTTCATCGGACATGAGGCGGCCTTCGGCGATGTTGAGGGCGAGAGGCTTTTGGCCGTAGATGTGCTTGCCTTTGCGGGCGGCGTAGACGGCCAGGTGGGCGTGCCAATGATCGGGGGTGGAGACCTGCACCGCGTCGAGGTCTTCCTTGTCGATCATTTCACGGAAGTCGGCGTAGGCGGTGCAGACTTTGGCAGGTTTGTTGGCGGCCTGGGAGTAATGCTGATCGATGATCTTTTTGCCCGCTTCACGGCCGCCGGTCTCTTTGCCGTCGTAGCCGTAATGACCGTATTCCTTCATGGGATCGGCGACGGCGATGACCTGGCACTTGTCGTTATTGAGGAAAGAGGGCGTCCAATCGCCGGCGATGGTGCCCCAGCCGATGGCGCCGACGGTGATGCGCTCCGAGGGGGCGGGCCGGCCGCCTTTGCCAATGGCGGTGGCGGGGATGATGGTCGGGAAGCCCAGGGCGGCGGCGCTGGTGGCGAGAAAGCGGCGGCGATTGAGGCCGGAGGCAGCAGACGAGGTTTGCATAAGGAAGAGGACAATAAGGGACGGACGCCGGTTTTGTCCATGAGTGGTGTTCAACTTTTAGTTGCCAGGAATGCGGTGAATGGGTAAACGAAGGGGAACGTCCAAACCGCCTAGCCTTATGAAATACCTCGTCGCCGCCATTGCCGCCTTCGGCCTCTTTTCTGGTTTGAGCCAGGGTGCTGAAGCTCTGAACACGACCTGCCCGGTCTCCAACAAACCCGCGAATCCCGCGATCACCAGCACATACACGAAAACCGTGGCCCTTTGCTGCAACAAGTGCAAAGCGCAGTTCACGGCGAATCCAAAGGGTTACCTGACCAACATCATCGGCGCGAACGGAGCGCAGTGCCCGCTGAGCCGGAAAAAGGTGGACCCAGCCATCACCGTGACCTACTCGCGCCAGGTGGCTTTTGCCGATCCGGCGAGCAAGGCGACCTTCGATGCCAGGCCCGACCAGCATATCCGGAATGTTCGGTAAGGCGTAGCCGAGAACCTTTTGAAGGAGGCGGGGCCTGAAGGGGTTCCGCCTTTTTCATGTTTGGAAAGCTTGCACCCGGCCAGATGCCCCGCATCTTCCGCGCCCCATGAATAAACTGGACGAAATCATCGCCCACAAAAAAACCGAGGTGGAGCGACTGCTGCCCCGCGCGGAGAAACTGCGCGCGGCGGCCGTGCTGCGCGATGACTTCCGGTCGCTCGCCGACGCGTTGCGCCTGGACCCGACGCGACTAGGCATGATCGCTGAGGTGAAACGCGCCTCGCCCTCGGTCGGAACGATCGCGCAGGACTTCGATCCGTTGACGATCGCGCGCGGTTATGAGAAGGCGGGAGCGAATGCCATTTCGATCCTGACGGACGAGAAGTACTTTCAGGGGCGGCTGGAGTATCTGTCACTCATTCGCGAGCAGTTGGCG
>JAXMIV010000084.1:0-5049 GCA_034377045.1 Prosthecobacter sp.
TCAGGCCACCGCGGACTCACGCCAGCTCGCCCTCACTTGCGCGATCAGCGATGCGGCGTTGGTCAGTCCACCGGATGGCACGGGTCCGGCCTGGCAAATGGATGTCAATCTGGACGCGCGCAGCTATGGCAAACGCCTTGAGCACGGCTCCACCGCCACCGTGCGGATCACGGGAGGAGTGGCTGATGGACCTGCTCAGGTGCATGACATTCCGACCTGGGCGTTTGGCAATGAATATGCCGCCGTCTTTGATCCGAAGGAATTCAAAGCCACGCTTTCGACCGCACCGGATGGCCGCCGACTGATCTCCCTAACGCTGCCGAAGACCTATATGTATTTGCACGAGTGGGCTCTCGAGAATGGCAACAGTCAGTTGGGAGTGAATGTGCATCTCACGATTCGACAAGCCTCTGTCGATGGCAAGGAAAGGCTCACTAGCTACGCGCTTTCGGTCAATGCCAAGCCCGTGGACGATGTCGACTCCCTCGTGGTGCTGGAGCTTTGCACAAAGCCGACGACGCGAGTCACCGTCAATGTCTTCTGAATACCGATATGAAACTGAAAACCTTCGTCATCGCCTTCTGTCTTCTGAGTTGGATGCTGGTGGCTCCGGCGCAGGAGCGCCCGCCTAACATCGTCTTTATGCTCATCGATGACATGGGCTGGACCGATCTCGGTTGCTACGGCAGCAAGTATTACGAGACGCCTAACATTGACCAACTGGCCAAGGATGGCATGCGCTTCAGCCAGGCCTACTCCGCCTGCACCGTCTGCTCGCCCACGCGCGCGGCCATTTTGACCGGCAAGGCGCCTGCGCGATTGCACGTCACGGACTGGATCGCGGGCCATGCCCGGCCCAATGCGCGCCTGAAGATTCCCGATTGGACCCAACATCTGCCGCTGGAGGAAGAGACCCTCGCGGAGCGCCTGAAGACCCGTGGTTACGCCACGGCGGGCATCGGCAAGTGGCATCTCGGCGGCCAGGACTTTTATCCCGAGAAGCAAGGCTTTGATGTGAACATTGGCGGCACGGACGGCGGATCGCCGCCAAGTTATTTTTCACCGTACAAGATCGCGACCTTGCCCGACGGCCCCAAGGATGAATTTCTCACGGATCGCCTAACCAATGAAGCGATTGGCTTCATCGAAAAGAACAAGGAGCAACCATTCTTCGTTTATCTGCCGCATTATGCGGTGCATACGCCAATCATGGGCAAGCCGGATGTGGTGGCCAAGTACCAGTCCAAGCGCGCGGACGGCGGACATTGTAATCCCGTCTACGCAGCTCTGGTCGAAAGCGTTGACGACAGTGTCGGACGGTTGCGCGAGACCTTGAAAAAGCTCGATCTGGATGCGAACACGATCTTTGTCTTCACCAGCGACAACGGCGGCCTCAGCGGCGTTGTGGGTCCCCAGGGCTGGCGCCGGGGCCCGACGGATAACAGCCCTGCCCGGTGGGGCAAGGGCAGCGCTTATGAGGGGGGCGTGCATATTCCCCTGATCGTGGCGTGGCCAGGGACAGTGGCTGCCGGGGGTGTCTGCGATGTGCCGGTGATCAGTTATGATCATGTGCCGACGCTGCTGGCGGCCACGGGCACGCCTTTGAAGGAGGGGCAAGTGGTCGATGGTGAATCGCTAATGCCATTGCTCACGGAAAAGGATCTTCTGAAGCGCGAGGCCATCTACTGGCACTACCCGCACTATCACCCAGGAAGCGCCACGCCTTACAGCGCCGTTCGCGAAGGTGATTGGAAACTGATCGATTTTTATGAAGATCAGCATGTGGAATTGTACAACTTGCGCCGCGATCCGGGGGAAACGCAGGATATGTCGGAGGTAGACACGGATGTGACCCAGCGGCTCAAGGAGAAGCTCCATGCCTGGCGTCAGAAAGTGGGTGCACAGGAACCGACTCCAAATGACGATTATGATCCGGAGAAGGCGTGGGGACCGGAGCGCAAGGGCAAGAAGAAGTGAGGCTTGGGTTCATGATGATAATCTATGGCTGGGCGAATGTACCGGCTCATTCTCCATGCGCGATCTGGCCCAGCCGGTCCATAACGGCACGCACGGTCTCATCCATGGTCGAGGTACCCGCCGTGACGCCGACGTCTTGAACGTTCGCAAACCATTCCGGACACAGTTCATCAGCGGTTTCGATCTGGTGGGCGCGGACTCCCAACGCCACGGCCTTTTGCGTCAGTTGGCGGGTATTGTTGCTGTTGCGGCCGCCGATGACGACAACGACCTGACAAGTGCGGCAGAGTTCCTCCAACGCCGTCTGCCGCTGTTTGGTCGGATGACAGACGGTGTCCACAAAACGCACTTCGCTCTCCGCGCGCTCACGTTTGATGGCATCCACCAATGTCAGGACGCGATCGAGCGGCTGGGTGGTTTGGGCGATGACGCCGAGGCGGCGGTGTTCGGGCAGGTTTGGAATCTCATGGAGATCGAGCAGGACGCTCGCCTGCGGGAAGTCTCCGACAAGGCCGCGCACTTCCACATGTTCGTGCTGACCGATGACGATCGGATGGTAGCCCTCGAGCACTAACGCGGAAAGAGCCTGATGCGCTTTCCGCACCAGCGGACAGGTGGTGTCGGTGATCTCATATCCGGCGCGCTGCCAGCCTTCATGATGGCTGTCCGCGGCGCCATGAGCGGTGATGACGACCCTCCGTGTATTGGCTGAGGCGGTGTCTCCGAGGTTGCCCTGGCGAACTCCGAGGGTCTGCAATTGCGCGTCGACCACGGGGTTGTGCACGAGTTGGCCGAGAATGGTGACCGGTTCGCGAACGGCGGCGGCATAGGTGGCGCGCAAGGCGTCCCGGACGCCGAAGCACATGCCATGATGGGTGGCGAGATGGAGATGCATGGTAGGGTGAAGGTTGATTTCGCTTTGTGGCACAAAGTGATTGGAAAAAAAGGGGCGGATTAAGTTTCTGGGCGCATGGCTTTGACGATGCTTTCGAGGACATCCACGTAACTCTTGAAAGCTTTGCGGCCGGCGGGAGTGAGTTTGTAGGTCGTGCGCGGGCGGGTGCCGGAATCATCGCGATCCTCTTTAACATAGCCGGCCGTGCCGAGCGTGCGCAGATGGCTGATCAGGTTGCCATCACTCATGCCCAGTTCGGCCTTCAGTTCCTGAAAGGCCCATTCGCCGCGCCCAGCCAGCAACGTCATGATCGAGAGACGACCCTTCTCGTGGATCGTCTTGTCAAGCTGGTCGAAGTCAATCATTCGGCGGCGACAGTCTCCGGTTTTTTGCTGAAGAATACGGCGACCGCATAGCCGATATGCAGAAGCCCAAAAGTCAGGCCTAAAACAATCGAGGCCGGCCCGCCATCCGTGGCCGGCATTCGAATGTCACCGTTCGTCGCCCAGACTCCAAAGAGGATCAAGCCGCCCGCCACAAAGAACCAACCCAGGCGAACGAGTGAGCGAGGAGAAAAGCTGGCGGTGGCCAGCAAAGCCAGACCGTAGCAAAGAGTCCAGATAAGCGCCGCCATGGTGAAGCTGTTCATATACACAATGAGACCCGTGCCGACAACACCGCCCACAAACATGGGTGGCAAAATGGCACGAAGGGCCGTGCGCATCCCTTCGGATACAAATGCCTGACCGCGACGGGAAGCGTCACGCGCCAATAGAATCACGTTCAGGATGCCAGTGATGCCAAGGACGATGAACCACGTCCAAAGAAAGCAGGAGGCACACAGGGCCCGGCCTTTTTCAAAGTATTCCCAAACGCCCCAGCCAGATGCCATGACCGCCAAGAGGCCCCCGACCAGCGCCGCAGGTGCGGAGATGGCACGGTAGATGTGCGCCTTTTCCATCAGGGAGCGGATCACGCGCAGGTTTTCTAGGGCGGCTTGCTGGGTGCTCATGGCCAGGTACTTTGTGGTATAAAGTGAATGGCGCAAGCGAAACTTTGTGAAGCAAAGCGATCGTGACGCTCCTTGACTTCCCCCCTGCCCCGCCAAGGATGCACGCCCCCATGCGTTTTCGTTCCTTTCAAGGCCTCGTCCCTGCCCCCCAATATGCCGCCGACGTCGCGGCCGTCCCCTATGATGTCGTCAACCGCGAAGAAGCCTACGCCCTCGCCCATGACAAGCCCTTGAACCTGCTGCACATCGACCGCGCGGAAATCGATTTGCCTCTCGAAGTCGATCCCTATTCGCCACCGGTGTATGCCAAGGCACGTGAGACCTTTCACAAGCTCGAAGCTGAAGGCGTGCTGGTGCGCGAGGCGGGTCCGACGCTTTATCTCTATCGGCAGACGGTCGGCACGCACAGCCAAACGGGTCTGGTCGGTGTCTGCCATGTCGAAGACTACGAGAACGACATCATCAAGAAGCATGAGAAGACCCGCCCTGACAAGGAGGACGACCGCACACGGCTGGTGAATGCTCTCAGCGCCAATACAGGACCCATTTTCCTCACTTACCGTGGCCAGCCGAACATCGATGCCATCATCGCCAATCAGATGAGCACGGAACCCGCAGTCCATGATTTCACCGCACCCGACGGCGTGCGCCACCAGGTCTGGCGCCTGCCTGCGGAGAAGTGCGCCTCGCTGGAAGTGCTCTTCGCCAGGGAAGTCCCCTGCGCCTATGTCGCCGATGGTCATCACCGTGCGGCCAGTGCTTTTCGCGTCGCCAAACTGCGGCGGCAGGCGAATCCGGAGCATACCGGGGTCGAGGATTACAATTGGTTCCTTAGCGTCCTTTTCCCCGGCAACGAGCTCCGCATCCTGCCTTACAATCGCGCCATCAAGGACCTCAACGGCCTAACTAAAGACGCGTTCTTGACAAAGGTCGGCGAGATTTTCAAGGTCACGGCCACGGCAGATAAGGAACCGACCAAGCCCGGCCATTGCAGCATGTATCTGGATGGCCAATGGCACACCTTGGAATGGCAGGCCACCGGAAATGCCAGTCCCATCGAGCGACTGGATGTCAGCATTCTGCAGGATCGCCTGCTGAAGCCGGTGCTCGGCATCGATGATCCGCGCACTAGCAAGCGCATTGACTTCATCGGCGGCATCCGTGG
>JAXMIV010000085.1:0-7229 GCA_034377045.1 Prosthecobacter sp.
GGGCAGAAATCTTTAGCATCCTGCCGTCCCCGCCGCGGAACTCAAAGTACACGTCACGAAGCATCGCGTTAAAACTTGGCGGAGAATCTTTAGGCTCTAGGAACCCCGCAAGCGAGATATCGGAGAGGTCATTGCCACAAAGAATGGCCGAGAGTTCTTGAAGGGTCATGGCAGCATTTGTCCTCCAAAGGCATTTGCAGTCGCCGTTCCACAGATGGAGTCGGGGCGATCAGGCAGTTGCTCCCTACTGATCCTCCCCAAAATACTTCTTCCTTAACTCCGTACCCACGCCCTGCTCGTGCAGCTTGAGCAGCGTTTGATTGAGTTGTTCCCGCAGCGTGCTGTCCTGCTGCAGGGCGAAGGCGTAGTTCTGGCGTTCGAAAACCGGGCCGACCATTTGCAGTTCATCATCCTGGGTCTTGGCCGCTTCATACTGCAGCACGGGGGCATCATAGACGACCGCATTCACCGTGCCGTCTTTGAGTGCGATGATGCAGTCAGCGACCGTCGCCAGCGGCTGCACCTTCGCGCCTTTCGCGTTTAGCCACGTTTCCGCCGTGCTGCCTTTCACCGTGGCGACCTTGCGTCCGGGGAGATCGCCGGGGCCGTTGATATCCCCCTTCAGGGTGTTGACGGTCAAGGTCGTGGTGAAGGATGCCGTGAGCAGGGACACGAGCACGATGCTCAGCAGCATCCAGACGATGGCGATGATGCGCCCGCCCACACCTACCGGTCCTTTGTTGTCAGCGCCGCCGACGAGCAGAGTACTGATCGTCCACCAAAACGATTCCCACATGCCTGTCCGGTAATCCGGCGGCCACTGGTCTTCATTCACTTTGTGCTCATAACGCCACACCAGATGCGAGATGACAAACATGGCGGCCAGCAGCAGCAGGAACATGCCGATCAGTTGCAGATTGAAGAGATTGGACAGGAGCGAAAAGATGCTGTCGGAAAAGCTGCCGCTGGAGCCGGCGACGAGAACCTGAAGTCCAGATTCATAAAACGGCTGCGAGAAATCAATGACCGCCTCGCGCTGCGCTGTCACGCTCAAGGCGCCCACCCCCACATCAGCGGTCTTGTTCTTCAAGGCGTCGATGATGTCCTGCGCCGTCTTGACCACCTGCACGTCGTATTGCCTCCCCGTTTCGCGGGCGACCTGCTCCCACAGCTCCGCCGCATAGCCGACGCGGCGGCCATCTTTCTCAAAGGAGAAGGGCTCCAGATTGCGGGTCACCATCCGGATTTTTCCCACCGGAGCCGGGGCCGCCGCCGGCGCCTGGGCTCCTGCCTGCGGGGCAAAAGTGCTGCACACAAAGGCGGCTAGACTCAGGAGAAGGGCGCGCATGATGCAGGCCATTTACGCACTCGATGCCATGAGTCAATCAATCCCTTGGCCGCTGTTTCGGCACGGAATCGGGATTTTAGCCAGCTTGTCCGCACAACAAAATTCTTCTCACAAAGAATAGTCTTGTCAGAAAATGCGCCGCCCGCTATTTCAGAGGCTGATCGAGGCGGAATTCGAAGGAACTGTCTATGGCCAACCAAAACGTGACCGTCCCCCAACGGCCCTTCGGGGCCACCATGAGGCGCGACGCTTGGTGGGCCCAACCTCTCGTGGTTTTCCTCCTGTTGAGCCTGTTCGTCGTCTACTCGACCTGGGCGGCCCTTCAGGGGAAACACTACTTTTCCGGGCCCTACCTCTCGCCGTTTTATTCACCGGAAATTTATGGCTCTTCGCCGCACAGTTGGCTGGGTCCCCAACCGGCTTGGTGGCCGGCTTGGGTGCCATTTTCACCGGCGCTGCTCATTCTTTGGGTGCCGGGATTGTTCCGCCTGACCTGCTACTACTATCGCGGCGCCTATTACAAAGCCTTCTGGGCGGATCCCATCGCCTGCACGGTGGGGGAACCGCGCAAAAGTTACCTGGGTGAGAATTCCCTCCCGCTGATCATGCAGAACGTCCACCGCTACTTCCTCGTGCTGGCGTTGCTCTTTCTCGCCCTGCTCGCCCATGATGTCTGGAAGGCGCTGTGGTTCATCGACCCCGCGACCGGCCGGGAATCCTTCGGCGTCGGCGTCGGCACTCTGGTGCTGGCGGTGAATGTTGTCATGCTCACCGGTTACTCATTCGGCTGTCACTCGCTGCGCCACTTCGTCGGCGGTTTCCTCGACGAGCCTTCCCGCGCGCCGCTTTGCGAAAAAGCCTGGCACTGCGTCGGCTGCCTCAACCGCCGCCACATGTTCTGGGCCTGGATGAGCCTGTTTTCCGTGATGTTCGCCGATCTCTACGTCCGCCTTTGCTCCATGGGCATCTGGACCGATTGGCGGCTGCTTTGAGCGTGAACCGTTAAATCCCGACGAACCCCACGCATCACGCTTCCACGTTTCAACGATTTAACCCTTCAACGCTTCACGCTTTAACGTTTCCACCCCCCATGGCCGACTACCAAACTCACGAGCATGACGTGCTGATTATCGGTGCCGGAGGCGCGGGCCTGCGCGCGGCCATCGAAGCTTCCACGGCAGGCGTGAAGGTCGGCTTGATCTGCAAATCATTGCTCGGCAAGGCGCATACCGTGATGGCGGAAGGCGGCATCGCGGCGGCGTTGGCGAATGTCGACGATCGCGACAACTGGCGCGTCCACTTCTCCGATACCATGCGCGGCGGCCAATACGTCAACAACTGGCGCATGGCGGAGATCCACGCCAAGGAGGCCCCGGATCGCGTGCGTGAACTCGAAGCCTGGGGCGCGGTGTTTGATCGCACACCCGATGGACGCATCCTGCAGCGCAACTTCGGCGGCCACAAGTACCCCCGCCTCGCGCACGTCGGCGACCGCACCGGCCTCGAACTGATTCGCACCTTGCAGGATCACGGCATCCATCAGGGCATCGATGTCCACATGGAGCATACCGTCGTGACACTGCTCAAGGATGGCGACCGCGTCGCCGGCGTGTTGGCGTATGAACGTGAGCGCGGCCGTTTCAAGGTCTTCAAGGCAAAGGCCGTCGTGCTCGCCACCGGCGGCCTCGGCCGCGCTTATAAAATCACCAGCAACAGTTGGGAAGGCACGGGCGATGGCGTCGGACTCGGTTACGAGGCAGGCGCGGAATTGATCGACATGGAGTTCGTCCAGTTCCATCCCACCGGCATGGTCTGGCCGCCCAGCGTCGTCGGCATCCTCGTCACTGAAGGCGTGCGCGGCGAAGGCGGCATCCTCACCAACAAGGATGGCAAGCGCTTCATGTTTGATTCCATCCCCGACAACTACAAAGCCCAGACTGCCGACAATGCGGACGAAGGCTGGCGTTATTGCCAGGGCGATAAAAATGCACGGCGCCCGCCCGAGTTGCTGACGCGCGATCATGTGGCGCGCTGCATCGTCCGCGAAATCAAGGAAGGCCGCGGCAGTCCGCATGGCGGCGTGTTCCTGGACATCGCCTGGATCAAGGAACGTATGGCGAATTCCGCCGCCCACATTCAGCGCAAGCTACCCAGCATGTATCACCAGTTCAAACAACTGGCCGACATCGACATCACCAAGGAGCCGATGGAAGTCGGCCCCACGACCCACTACGCGATGGGCGGCATTCGCGTCGACGCTGACACGCAGATGTCCAACGTGCCCGGTTTGTTTGCCGCCGGTGAATGCGCCGCTGGCATCAACGGCGCCAACCGTCTCGGCGGAAACTCCTTGTCGGACATTATCGTCTTCGGCAAGCGGGCAGGGGAGTTCGCCGCGAAGTACGTTAAAGAGCACGGCCCTGGTCAGGTAAGCAACGATCAGATTGAAGAAGCCGTCCGCCGTTCCCTCGAGCCGTTCGAACGCGGCGCCACCCAGGGCAGCAGTGCTGAAGGCCCCTTCCAGGTGCAGCACGAGTTGCAGGAGATGATGCAGGACCTCGTCGGCATCGTTCGCACCGAAGACGAAATGCAGCGGGCGCTCGATGGCATTGGCAAACTTTGGGAACGCGCTCGCAAGGTCGCCGTCTATGGCCATCGCGAGTACAATCCAGGCTGGCACACGGCAATTGATCTCGGCAACCTCATGATCGTCTCCGAAGCCATCACCCGCTCCGCCATCGAGCGCAAAGAAAGCCGCGGCGCCCACTTCCGCGAAGACTACGAGAACAAAGACCCCGCCTTCGGCAAAGTAAACACCATCGTCTCCAAAGCCCCCGACGGCACCATGCAAGTCCGCCGCGAGCCGATTCCCGAAATGCCTGACCACCTCAAACAAGTTATCGAGGAAATGAAGTGATGAATACCGCGACCTTCAGAATCTGGCGGGGCGATCAGCAAGGCGGGAAGCTTGAAGATTACACCACGGAGGTCTCCGAAGGCATGGTGGTCCTCGATGCCGTGCATGGCATCCAGGCCAGTCAGGCCAATGACCTCGCCTGCCGTTGGAACTGCAAGGCCGGCAAATGCGGTTCCTGTTCCGCCGAGATCAACGGCATGCCCAAGCTCATGTGCATGACCCGCCTGAATTCCCTACCGCTGAACAAGCCCGTCACCATCGAACCCATCAAGGCCTTTCCACTGGTGCGCGACCTTGTGGCGGATGTGTCGTGGAACTTTGCCGCGAAACTGAAGATTAAAAAATTCAAGCCTCGTCCGCCTGATGCGCCCGACGGGTCCTGGCGCATGGCGCAGGGTGATATCGATCGCGTGCAGGAATTTCGCAAATGCATCGAATGCTTCCTCTGTCAGGACGTCTGCCATGTCCTGCGGGATCATCAAAAGCACGCCGAATTCATCGGCCCGCGCTTATTGGTCTACACCGCCGCGCTGGAGATGCATCCACTCGATGTCGAAGATCGCCTGGAGAATCTGAAGAACGCTCACGGCATCGGCTATTGCAACATCACCAAATGCTGCACCAAAGTCTGCCCCGAAGACATCACCATCACCGACAACGCCATCATCCCCCTGAAGGAACGCGTCGTGGATGAATTTTACGACCCATTCGGCGTCATGTGGAAATGGCTGAGGAAAAAAGTTCTTAAATCAGCCAATCGCTAAGACGCGCCTCCAACCTCCATATTTGACCCTTGAACCCTTGAACCTTTCCCTCCCCCATGTTCGCCCTCAAACCCCTCTCCAAAGAAGCCATCCCCGCTGCCCTCGAAAAAGCGCTGCGTTACCGCCTGCTCAATGAACCGGGCGAAGCCGAGAGCATCTGCCACGATGTTCTGCAAATCGACCCCGACAACCAACAAGCCCTCACGATCCTGCTGCTGGCCCTGACCGATCGCTTCGGCAAAGGTTATGGCGTCGGCGCCGTGCAGGCCAAGGACGTCCTGCCCCGCCTGCGCAATCCCTATGAACAGGCCTACTACGCCGGCATCATCGCCGAACGCCGCGCCAAGGCCATGCTCCATCGCGGCGCCCCCGGTTCGGACGCCTACAGCTTCCTGCGTGAAGCCATGGACTTCTACGAAAAGGCCGAAGCCATCCGCCCGCCCGGCAATGACGACGCCATCCTCCACTGGAACGCCTGCGCCCGCATCATCATGAGCAATAAACTCACTCCGCGAGAGGAGGAAGCCGTGGTACTGCAATCGGAGTAGTCTGAGCTCAAATGTCGTTAGGCCATCTCAGCCTGACCGTACAAGCCGGAGGCTTGGAAGAGATGAGGACCGCGATGGCAACAGACTTTCCCAGTGTAGGTGCGCCCTGAAGGGGCGCGAGAAGGAAACTTCAACTCATCGGGCATTGAAGATGGCGGCCCCGCTTGTCGCTGCCCACTGCTATGCAAAGCTTTCGCTACGCCACCGCCACCGGTACCGAGCCTTGTCTGGCCGAAACCAAACACGCATCCAGCACCCGCTGCGTTAGCAACGTGATCTCCGGCCAATGCGCATCGGGTTTTCCTGACAGCACAAGGTCGGAGAACGTCCGAAACAACAACGACTCCTGCGAGCCCGGCGCGTTGCTGCTGGGTTCATCAAGTGTTTCGCTGTGGCAGCCCTCATGCATGTCGAACCGGCAGCCATTGATGATGAAGTCTGATCGCAGCAGGCTAAACTCCGTTTGCATCCCGGAAAACGGCAGGACAAAATCCGATACCTGCAGCAGCCCACGATCACCACTGACGACGGCCCACTGCGCATTCGCCGCCGTGAAGGAGCAGTAGAAGGAAGCCGAAGCGCCGCCGGCAAAGGTCAGCGTGCCGGAAAACTCCAGAGGCACGGGCGGTGCGTCCCCCGTCTGCTGCGTTTCGGCATGAATGCGGCCAGTCACCTGCACGGGCAGCGCGTAATTCATCGCCCAAAGACTAAACCGCAGGCAGTACCAACCGAGATCGCCAAGACAGCCCAGCGGCTCCAGCGCCCCGTGCGCGCGAATGTTGCTGCGTTGAAACTCTTCACCTCCCATGAAACTGAATTGCGAGGCAATGTGCCGAACATTTCCGACATCCCCATCCACCACCTCGCGCATCCGTTTCAAACGCCGGCCATGCATGAACATCACGCCATCCATGAATTGCACCCGCTGCTTCTCGCAGGCCGCAATGATTTCCCTAACCTCATCGGCATTGCGCCCGACCGGTTTCTCCACCATCACATGCTTCCCGGCCTGCACCGCGCGCAGCACCCATTCCTTGCGCAACCCCGTCGGCAACGGAATGTAAACCGCATCAATGTCCGTACGCGCCAGCAGTTCGTCATAACTGCCCATCGCCTCCGGCACGATCGCATGCGGCGCGCTCGCCTGGCATTCCGCCACAAAAGCCGCCGCCCGTTCCACATCCCGGCTGGCCACCGCGACAAGCCTCGCATTGCCGGCATCACGAATGGCCTGCCAGTTTTTGCGGGCAATAAAAGCAGCGCCAAGGACGCCCCAGCGGCAGGGTGAATTCTTCATGATTGAGGTTAGGAGTGGCAACCCCACTCCTTCAAGCAGGAACAGCGAAAACTGCAAGCTGATCCATTGAGCGGCGACCTTCGTTCAGGACAAGATCATGATGCGAGCAATTCATTGAAGACCTCATCCCCATCATTATCCCACACCGCGCTGAGGCCATCCTGCGATTGCGCCAGACATTCGGTGCGCTCGACGCCGTCAAGGTCATCCACCGCCAAGCGAACCCGCGCCTGATCGGGCAGCGGGAGCGGTGAAAGCGGACGCAGCAGCCCGTTTTCGTAAATGGCTTCCATCGTGATGGTCATGCATCAATTTTTAACAATCATGGGCATCTCACGCAAGCCCCAACACGCTT
>JAXMIV010000086.1:0-6265 GCA_034377045.1 Prosthecobacter sp.
GAGCCGCAACTTTGACAATGGCCGCAAGATGTTCGGCGCGGCCGCTTGTTACGCCTGTCATCGCTTTGGCAATGCGGGCGGCATGACCGGTCCCGATTTGACTGGCGCCGGCGGCCGCTACAGTCCGCACGATCTGCTCGATCAGATCATCAACCCCAGCAAGGTCATCAACGAACAGTTCGCCCCGATCATCGTGACCAAAAACAACGGTGAAATCCTCGCCGGTGTTGTGGTCAACCTCAGCGGCGATGGCGTCACCATCAATACGGACCTGACGGACCCCAACCAACGGGTGAACGTGGATCGCAAGGAAGTGAAGAGCATCGAACCCAGCCCCGTTTCCCCCATGCCGCCGATGCTGCTCGCCATGCTGAAGAGGGACGAGATCCTCGACCTGCTGGCCTATGTGCTGAGTGCCGGTGACAAAACGAACGTGATGTTTAAGCCATGAAATTCCTCGCTCTCCTTTCGTTAATTGTAGTTAGCCTATCGTCATTTGCGGCGCAGCCAAACGTCCTCGTCATCGTTGCCGATGACCTCGGCTATGCCGACATTGGCGTTCATGGGGGCAAGGCGGTGCCGACACCGCACATTGACGCCCTTGCGGCCAGCGGTGTGCGCTGTACTTCCGGTTATGTCACTTCCCCTTATTGCAGTCCGTCGCGGGCCGGCTTTCTCACGGGGCGATCTCAGACCCGCTTCGGGCATGAGTTCAACCCGCATGTCGGTGATGAAGCCAAACTTGGGCTGCCGCTCGACCAGCGCACCATTGCGAACGAACTGCACGATGCGGGCTACGCCACGGCGCTTGTTGGCAAGTGGCACCAAGGATTTGATGCCGCGCATCATCCGCAGTCGCGTGGGTTCGACGAGTTCTTTGGCTTCCTGGTGGGTGGACACAATTTCCTGCTGCACAAGGATGCCGAGCCCAAATTTGGATCCGCGCACTCTCACGACATGATCTATCGCGGCCGCGAGGTGCAGAAGCTCGATGGCTACACGACCGATCTCTTCACCGACGAGGCACTCGCCTTCATGGACCGCCAAAAGACGAAGCCTTGGTTCATCTACCTCGCCTACAATGCCGTCCACACGCCGCTGGAAATTCCCGACAAGCTCAAGGATCGCGTCCCTGCCGGGGTCTCTGATGCGGACCGCCGCGGCTACCTGTCGCATCTGCTCGGCCTGGATGACTCCGTTGGCCGGCTCACCTCGCATTTGCAAGAAACCGGGCGCGACAAGGACACGCTGATCTTCTTCTTCAGCGACAACGGCGGTTCCGGCCGCAAACCTTTCCTCGCCTACAACACCGGCATCAACACGCCCCTGCGCGGTGACAAGGGCCAGACCTATGAAGGCGGCATTCGTGTGCCGTTTTTCGTTTCGTGGCCCGGCAAATTGCCTGCGGGCAAGATCATGGATGATCCTGTGTCCACCCTGGACGTGCTGCCGACGAGCTGCGCCGCCGCAGGGGCCAAAGTGGCATCCGCCGTCGAAGGTGTGAATCTCCTGCCGCATCTCACCGGCGAAATCACCACGACGCCACACGCCACTCTCGCCTGGCGCTTCGGTCCGCAGAAGGGCATTCGCAGGGGAAATTGGAAGCTGGTCGATGCCCGGGACTTTGAGGCCAAAACGCAGTCCGGCTGGCAGCTCTACGACCTCAGCGCTGATGTGGGCGAGCAGCACAACCTCGCCGCCTCCAAGCCCGAGATCGTCGCCGAGCTCAGCGCTGCCTGGGACCAATGGAACACCCAAAACATCGCCCCGCTCTGGCACGGCAGTCCGACCGAGGATCCGACCGCGCCGCCGAAAGCCGCCGCGAAAACCAAGAAGAAGTAGGCGTCGAAGCGTCGGAAACGTGGGGAAATGGGGACGTTTTATTGATTCATATTTTGGGGATTTCTGACTCAAGGTGTTGTTGATCAACGGGTTGGGCATGGGGATCGAAATCCCCATCGATCCCCATGGGGACTGGCGGAACTCGGGTGATCCATGATTTTTTGGCAAAGGAATGGAGGGCAAAGGAATGGGGGTGCATCCAAAGGCGGGTGGATGGGGATTTTGGGAAGTTTGATTTTTGTCCCCATTTGGGGATTGCCGAGATAAGTGGTTGAGGCTTAGTGAGTTGGGATGGGGATCGGAATCCCCATCGATCCCCATTTGTCCCCATGGGGGCTTGGGACGGGAAGCGGGCCGTAGGTGAAAGGGACATCTTGGGTTGTTGTTTTTTGGACCGCAGAGGAGCAGTGGGGCAGAGGTCGCAGAGATGGGGAAAGGAAAGAGGGTGATGAAATCAGGAGTGCGGCTGGGAGACGGGCCAAGCAGGATTTCATGAGGAAGGCAGGAATGCAGGAAGACTGATTCTTGGCGTTTTTGGGATCCCCTGATTTTCTCACGGCAGGGAGTGGGGGCCGGGGGCGGGCCAGGGCTGAGTTCGGAATTGGTGCAGCACCACGGAACCCGGGGCGTACAGATGGGATTGCGGTGTGTGGAAACCGCTGGAAGATTTACAGAATAATCTAGCACGAAGCGGGCTGGATGTCAATGTTCTGGCGAACACTTTTTGAAATCGAAGGCAATCGGAATTGAGACTTGAGCGATTGCCTAATGCACGGGGACATTGTGGGGAAATATAGGGTGAACGATTCTGGCGATTCCTGGCGTCTTCACTGGCGTGTCGGTACTGCGCAAAATAGGATCCAATCCCTCATGACGAACTCTGCTGTTTTGCGTCCTTCCGATCGTCCGGCTTTGTGGAAGTGGACGATTTGTGGGCTGCTGTTGCTGGCTTCGGCGATCAATTACATGGACCGGCAGACGCTGGCGAATGCGGCGGTGCGGATTACCAAGGAGTTTCACCTGACGCAGGCGCAGTATGGGAACATTGAGGCGGTTTTTGCTTATGCTTTTGCGGCGGGGTCGGTGCTGTTTGGGTGGCTGGCGGATCGGTTTTCGGTGCGCTGGCTTTATGCAGGAGTGCTGACGATGTGGTCGATCGCGGGTGTGGCGACGGGCTTCGTGCGCAACGAGCAGGAACTGCTGTGGTGCCGCATGGTGCTGGGCTTTTTCGAGGCGGGGCATTGGCCGTGTGGCATTCGCACGACACGGGCGCTGCTGAATGCGCGCGAACGCTCGCTGGGCAACAGCGTGCTGCAGAGCGGCACTTCGGTCGGTGCGATCATCACGCCGCTGATCATGAGCGGTCTGATGACGGCGGAACTGGGCAGTTGGCGGGTGGCCTTTCAAGCGGTGGGCGCGGCGGGATTCGTCTGGCTGGTGCTGTGGTTTGCTCTGGTCCGGAAGGCCGATCTGCCGACGCCGTCCAGAACGAGGGAGACTGCGCTGGATGACGGCGGTGAGGGGTTTTGGCGAATCATTTTCAGCCGCCGCATGCTGATCATTTTCTTCGTCATCGCGGGCATCAATACGACCTGGCAAATCCTTCGCGCCTGGTTGCCGAAGATTCTCCAGGAAGGCCTTGGCTACTCGGAAAAGGCGACGCTCTATTTCACGTCGGCGTGGTATCTGGCTACCGATGTGGGTTGTCTTGGCGCGGGTGCGCTGGCGGTCTGGCTTAGCCGCCGAAGGCTGTCCGTCCATACCGCCCGAGTGGTGGTGTTCGCGGGCTGCGGCGCGCTGTGTGCGTCGTGCGCCCTCACGCCATTGCTCGACAAAGGCTGGGGCCTGCTGGCGGTGCTGCTGTTGGCGGGCGCGGGCGCGCTCGGTGTGTTTCCGCTTTATCACGCCTTCACGCAGGATCTGTCAGGGCGGCATCAGGGGAAGATCACCGGCATCGCTGGCGTGGTCGCCTGGGTGCTGCCGGCGCAGGCACAAAAGCTCTTTGGCGCGCTTGCCGACCGGACCCACTCGTTCGATCTCGGCCTCGTGCTCGCGGCGTTCCTGCCGCTGATTGCCGTGTTGCCACTGTGGTGGTGGTGGGAAGAAAAGCCTCCGGTCCTCGTAAACAAAGACATCACCAACGCCTGATTCGCCATGAGCCTAACCAAAAGCAGCCGCCGATCATTTATGCTCACAACCGCTGCCTCTGTCGCAGCCGCCGCCGCGGCGCCTGCGCCGGCGCGCAAGAAGATTGCGCTCATTGGCACCGTGATGTTTCGCAACACCCACGCGATGCACTTCGTGGATCGGCTCGCTCTCGGCTACGCCTGGGGCGGACAGTGGCAGAAACCGCAAGTGGATCTGGTGGCGCTTTTCTTCGATCAGTTTCCCGATAACGACCTCGCTCGCGGCCGGGCGAAGCGCTACAACATCCCGCTGTTTCCAACCATCGCCGATGCCCTCACGCTCGGCACCGGCAAGCTGGCCGTCGATGGAGTCGTGATCATCGGCGAGCATGGCGACTATCCGGTGAATGAGAAAGGCCAGACGCTGTACCCGCGCTACGAGTTCTTCAAGCCAGTGATCAAGGTCTTCGAGGCCAGCGGCCGCAGCGTGCCCGTCTTCAACGACAAACACCTGTCCACCGAGTGGCAAAAATGCGTTACGATGGTGGCCGATTCCAAGCGCTTAGGGTTCCAGTTTCTCGCCGGTTCCTCGTTGCCCGTGACTCACCGGCTGCCGGCCATTGATCTGCCGTGGGGCAGTCCGCTCTCCGAAAGTGTCTGCGCCGGCTACGGCCCCGTGGAGAAGTATGATTTTCACGGTCTCGAAACCGCGCAATGCATGTCCGAACGCCGGCGCGGCGGCGAGGCCGGCATCCGCAGTGTGCAGGCGTTTCGTGGCGCGAAGATGTGGAAGCACGTTGCCGGCATGGAAACGACGCAACGTCTCCTTGTGGCCACCCTCAGTCGCAGCCACACGCTGCCCATTGAGGGAGGTTACATGACGGACGCGATCAGTTTCGAGTGGGCGCGCAAGGCTTTCCCTGAAGCGTTCGCCTACTTCATCGGGCACCGGGACGGCTTCCGCACGACCCTCTTCATGCTTGATATTCGGGACTTCAATTACGCGGGCCTCGATGGCGAGACTGGCGCGATTACCTCCTGCCAAATGTTTTTGCCGATGCCTGGATCGAGCGCGACCACCGCGGACTTTTTCAATCCGCTGATTCATCACATCGAGCGCATGGTGATCGATAACCGCGCGCCCTATCCGGTCGAGCGTACGCTTTTGACGTCTGGCATGTTGGTCGCCGCTGTCGACTCCCTGCACCGAGACGGCGCGCTCATTGAAACGCCCGAAATGGAAGTCCGCTACACTGTCCCCAAAGAGTCGATGTATTGGCGGGAGTGAGCGCCAGACCGTGGTGAGATGATCACGGTGGAGCGGGTGGAGCGGGTGGAGGGAATCGAACGTTTGCATCAGTAGGCAAGTGCTTTGCTTCGGCCTCTTCGTAAATCATGGCTTCAATGCCACGTCTGAGAGAAAGACCTTGGCTCGCAATACCAACTCTCGTATGGTCGGATGCATGCCCGCAAGTCTCTACTACGTTCAGAAGGATGGCAAAGAAGTGGGTCCCTCACTATCGGACAAATGCGCTCTCTTTGGGGACATGGTGAGATCACGGGAAGGACGAATATCGCACCGCCGATGCGAACCCTGCCTGGAGAATTGACATGAATGCACCCGTGGTTTTGATCTGATTTGTGCAGACGATGATGCTTTCAGATCCGCTTTACCAGTGCATTCAATCCGGGGGCATTGCGATTCGGCGTCCTGATCTGGTGAATTTGTTTTCAAGGGATGGCATGCTCAAATTTCGCATCTACCACGTTCCCAGCTTTACGGATTGCACTTCATGGAACGTTTACCAGGAGGATGACCGATTGGAGCTGCAAATGATCATCTGGCGTCAATCAAAGGACAGGGAACGATTGACGGATGTGTTGGTCAAGCCATCCCCTATACCGACGTTTGAGGAATTCATTTTTCCTCTGGATGCTGGCTGGGTGAAGGAGCAGTTGAAGGAATTGGCTGATATTCCCATACCGCTCAATGTCTCAGGACCGATGGGTTTAGATGGCGAGTCGTTTGGTGTCCATGTTCCAGATCGGCTTGACGTGGAATGGTGGTGTGATGGTCCTGATGAATGGTCTGAATTGATTTCTTGGGCTCAGAAGTGCATTTCGCATTTTCAGGAGGTGGAGATGTTGAAGAGAAGGCAGAGCACATGAGGTGGATCGAACGCAACAGGATCCACGGAGAAAGGATCAGTGTTCAGGCGGCTTCTATGGGCTGCCTGTAGATCCCAACGCCTCTGCCCGTGTCGCCGTTTGGGCTTATGATCGGGCGGCTGGTGGGA